>JAQUVM010000052.1 GCA_028693355.1 Burkholderiales bacterium | reverse complement strand
AGGTTCAATCCAATTCTTTTTAATTATCTACATCATTTGTCTACCGTTTATCTTTAACCACAAAGAGATCTATTTAAATTATACATTTATACATATTTTAAGCCAGTTTCAAAAAATTAATGTTTTATTATTTATTTTATAACTCAATTTAATACTGGCTACATATCAACCTTATTTATATTAAATTAATCATAAATGTTTTCTTATTGGCAATTTTTGGATAATAATGAAGTAAGCACCCATAACTTGCACTATAAAATTCAGGGTTTACTCTTTTAATTTTACATTAAAAGCTCATGAATTTGATTAAGTTATCTGATAATGTATTCCTATATTTATGTTATGTATTCCATTTGTATATTGTTATAGTAAACAAATTTTGTTATAAAGATGTATTTAATAAATGATCTAATTTTATAAATATAAATTCATATAAAAAAATATATTATTTTAAGATAATCAATTTACATCAGAGGATTAACAAAATGATAAGAATGTCATCAAATAGCTCATTGGATAACTATAATGAATAAATTAGAGAAACAGAATCCCCACAAAATGAAAATGGTAAAAATAAGTATGAAGAACGATTGAGTTATTTTCATTTTTCTAATGAAGAAACTACCAACTTAGAAAATGATAAAACTTGAGTAAATATTAAAGGGCAAATAGACAAATATCTTATCGGCATAGATGATATATCGGTTTTATCTACAGCCAATTGTAGAGAAATTTTATCAAATTTACATGGTGATACAGGATATAGTATTCTTTTGAATGCGGCCAAAATAAAAAGTAGCTCATATAATAACGAAGGAAATGCTAAAGATAAACTCAAGGCATTAAATAATTACTTGAATGAAAAATTTACAAATAATAATCAATTCGAGATTAAAATAGACCAAATTAAATTATCTAAGACGAGAGTCGCAGAGATAAAAAGGCCCGCAAAAGAAGTTGTAGATGGAAAGCAAGATCTTCATACAGCAATAGAAAAAGCTACTAAGATAAAGGTAGGTGAATACTTAACAAAGCATGAGTTTTTAATTTTAGGCAAAATAGCTAAAATTAAAAAACATTTAAAGAAATCTTGACAAAATTACAGTGTAATCAAATTACGTTAGCTGGACTTAATTTATCTACTATTGGTAATACTGATAGAGCTAACCAAATTAAATGTCAACAATCATTTCTAAATATGCATTTTGAGAATGATCAAAAAAAGATGGATACAGTAAATATTGAAATTAATGATGGTATGATTGTAATAAGAACTCGCGAGCAAATTAAAGACAAAAATGGTGTAGTTATTGTAACTGAGCTAAATGATCATGAAGTGAAAGGAGTAAATAGCGCTGAATTGAGAAACTTTATTATAGCTGAATATCATATATTTAAACATAAATATTGTGGAGCAGAACTTCCAGAAAATTTATTGCCGCAAGTTCTTGAGATGTTTGAGCAGTATAAAACAGAAGCACGTAAGTATGAATATGAGGCTATCTGTTTTTCTGGTGGTGGTGCTAAAGGCCTAGCATATCCTGGCGCGCTTGAGGCAATTGGTGAATTTAGACTTAACAGAGTTACGGAGGTATCTGGAGCTTCTGCTGGTGCTATTACTGCATCTTTTGTTGCTTGTGGAGGAAAGACATTTGAGATTGAAGAATTCGTAGTTTCTAATAATTTAGGTTTTGACCAAAATAAACTAATTAAGCTTGTTGGTAACAAACTGTTAGATATCATAAAGTCACGTTTATTAACATTAAATCTAGATTTAGGGATTCATACAGGTGATTTTGAACTCATAAAAGATGTGTTATTAAGCTTTGAGGAGGATGATGCAGTAGCTAAGGCGAATTTGATAAAAGAGGTTTTAAGTTATAATACTTATGAACAGTTGACATTTAAGCTTTTGCAAAAGCTAAAAAATACTTTTAAAGATTTAGGATTTAAAGATTTATATTTGAATGGAACTTTAGATGATAAAAACAATCCTAGTGAAATAGAGTTATCAGCTAACACTACTCCAGATATGCCAATTGCAATTGCTGTTGGCTGCAGTGCTGCATTACCTGTAGTGTTTTCTCCTATAGATATAACTAAGTACATGAGCGATAAATATCTAAAAGACAATTTCTATGGTAAAAAACAAGTTATGGCAAAAGATGGTGGAATAATGAGCAATACACCATTTCATTATTTAACACCAGGAAAAAATATTTTAACCTTAGGTTTTGTAGATAATAAAGGTGTATACAATAAAGAAATAGGATTACTGGATAAATTCATAGACTACCATATTGCATGTGCAAACGTTGCTTCTTATGAAAGAAGTGATTTAGAGTTTTTAGATAAAATGAATGCTATCCATTATCTAGATACTAAAAATGTAGATACTATCAGTATTTGGGATGGTCCTAAGCAGTTTAATCGTTTAAAGAATTCTGTTAAGCATGATTTTGTAGATTATGAATGTAATCGTGATTATGAGAGCATACATCTTATTAAAGATAAACAACTTATAAGTCATCATAATATTTTTAAATATAAGATAGCTACTAAATATTATAAGGATCCTAATAGTGTTGAAGGAAAGCTACTTCATAGCAAAATGGGTTTAACTAATATAACATAGTTTAAAGGATTAAATCAAGCTATGATTGGAGAAGGATTTGATGAGTTGCTTGTAGAATACATTAAGGAGCTAACATTTGCTAAAACAGCATACATAATACAAAAGTAAGCTTCATCAATCGCTATAAGATTTTTCGGTCTTTAAATTATATTTTCAGATTTTATTATATTTTAAACAAAAAGCTGATTTTTACATCAGCTTTTTATTTATAAATCTAGTCATTTAAAAGTAGACTAATTGATTCTTCGTTATTAATGCGACGAATTGTTTCAGCAATTAAGTTAGAAATAGAAACAACACGGACTTTTTTAGATACGTTCTCATGTGGAATTGTATCCGTTACTACTACTTCATCAATCGAAGACTCATCAATATACTTTGATGCTTCACCAGAAAAAACTGCATGGCTTGCATATGCATAAACCTTTAATGCTCCACGGTTTTTAAGCGCCTCAGCAGCTTTACACAATGTTTTAGCTGTATCGATCATATCATCAACGATGATGCAATTACGACCATTAATTTCACCTATGATATTCATAACTTCTGCTTCATTGGCTTTAGGACGACGTTTATCAATGATAGCTAGATCTGTATTTAAGCTCTTAGCAAATACACGAGCTCTTAATACTCCACCCATATCAGGTGATACTACTGTTAAATTATCATAGTCTTTTGATTTTATATCCTGTAATAAGACAGGCGAGGCATAGATATTATCTACTGGTATATCAAAGAATCCTTGAATTTGATCAGCGTGTAGGTCAACTGTTAGCACGCGGTCAACCCCAGCAGACATTAGCATATTAGCTACTAATTTTGCTGAAATAGGCACACGAGCTGAACGAGGGCGACGATCTTGACGAGCATATCCAAAGTACGGTATAGCTGCGGTAATGCGTCCTGCTGATGCTCTTTTTAGTGCGTCAACTAAAACTAATACTTCCATTAGATTATCATTTGTTGGTTTACATGTTGGCTGTAGTACAAATACGTCTGCTCCACGCACATTTTCAAGTAACTCAACAGCAATTTCACCATCACTGAATTTGTTTACATTTGCCATGCCTAATTTTATATCTAAGCATTTAGCAACTTTTTTTGCAAACTCTTGATTTGCAGTTCCCGTGAAGATCATTAAGTTTTTACGCATTTTGTATTACCGTGTAAAAGTTAATTAAAAAAAAAGCGCATGTTTCATTTGATACATACGCTTTTTTATACATTGGCTGGGGTGGGAGGGATCGAACCTACGAATGCCGGAATCAAAATCCGGTGCCTTACCACTTGGCGACACCCCAATAAGATGTTCTTTATTCTTTTTAGCTGCAAGAAACTGTTGATTCAGGTAAACTTGCTGCGAGGAAAGTATTATATCTCGCCTCTAATTTTTTTGCAACATCTTTTGCAATATTTTTATCACTATATGTTAGATATATAGAACTTCCTGAACCTGTCATGATAGGTGTTCCATATTGTTTTAATTCAGAAAAAACCTCATTTAATTGAGGGTAAATTTTTTTTGCTGGTGTTTCTAAATCATTAACTTTTTTTGTTAAAAGCCATTTACTAGTGATTTCTTGCTCATTAACTTCTGCAAAATTAACGTCTAATGCTTGGAAGATATCTTTTGTTGGTATATGAAAAGATGGCTTAACTATCACAAAATATAATTCAGGAATCTCTATCGGTGTAATTATTTCACCGATACCTTCCACTAAAGCATTTTTACCATGGATAAAGAATGGTACATCAGCACCAAGTTTAACGCCCAATGCTGATAATTCTTCTTTATCTAAATTTGTTTGCCATAATTGGTTTAAAACTATGAGAACAGTTGCTGCATTTGAGCTGCCACCCCCCATACCAGCTCCAGAAGGTATTACCTTTTTTATTTTTATATTTGCTCCTAGGGTAGACCTAGTATGCTCCTGTAATAATTTTGCAGCTTTATAAGACAAATCTTTTTGGTAAAACCAAGCTTGTTCATGTTCAATTAAAGATATTTTGCCATTTTCTGTTATTTGAATCTCAATGATATCAAATAAATCAATCAAACAAAATATGCTTTTAAGCAAGTGATATCCATCTTCTCGTTTACCAACTATCTTTAATCCAAGGTTTAATTTAGCTGGGGATAATACATTATGAAATTTATAATACATAAATACTCTTATAGATTATTAATGATCATGATTTACTAAGCTCATATTACTAAGAAAATTAATTATTTTTTGAACTAATATCATTATATGTACTTGCTGTTATCTTTGAGCTTTTTTTATAGTTTGCTCTATCAGCATGATTAAATTCTTTACATGATTTAATAATTAACTTATCATTTTTGACATCACATTTAATTTGCTTGCCACTATTATCATCAACAAATTTTACCGTATTTTGAGTTTTACTTTCATTGATTAGACAATGCTTTTTCATTTCAGTAATTGATTCATTGTCTTTAATTTCAAAGATCATTTTATGCTTTTCACAATGGCATTCAAGATTATTTAAGTTATAGTTATTTACGGTGCCAGACTCTATCGTGTTGGCAAATGATTGTATTGATAAAGCAGACAATAAAGCTAATAATAGTTTTTTCATATTTAATTTCCCCTATTTAATTTTATATAATTTTGTTATTTAACTAATTCAAGCAATTTATCAAAAGCATCTACAAATTGTTGTAGTCCATCTTGTTGTAATTTTTCGCCTACTTCTTCCAAGTCTACTCCAGCATCTTTGATTTGTTTTATTGTATTTGCTGGGTCTACTTGATTATGGCTTAGAGCATCTTTGGCTATGCCATGGTCTCTAAAGCAGTCTAGAGTTGCATCTGGCACAGTATTGATAGTTTCTTTACCAATCAGTTCTTCAATATAGAGCACATCAGAGTAATTTTTATTTTTAGTGCCAGTACTAGCCCATAATAAATATTGTGGAATAGCTCCTAGTTGTTTATATTTTTTAAATTTATCGCCATGAAATATTTCTTGGTATTTTTGATAAGCATGCTTAGCGATGCTAATAGCTGCTTTACCTTGTAATTCATTAGGTAGTTTCTCATCCACAGCGTTATCTATACGAGATAAGAAAAAGCTTGCAACAGTTTTAATACCTGTTACAGGTAATCCATTATTAACGCGGTTTTCTAATCCTTGTAGATATGCATTCCAAATTTCTTCAGTTTGTTTTATATTAAATAATAGTGTTATATTTACATTTAACCCAAGTGTAACTAATTGTTCAAATGCTATAACTCCAGCTTTGGTAGCTGGGACTTTTATCATCAGATTTGGTTCGTTAACAGCTTCCCATAATTCTAGTGCACTTTTTATTGTTCCATCCGCATCGTGGCATAAATCAGGAGAAACTTCTAAGCTTACGTAACCATCCTCTTTATTTGATGAGTGATATAACTCAGCCATGATCTTACAAGCATTTTTTATATCTACAATAGCCATAGCTTCATAGCGTTGAAGAGGTGTTAAATCTTGTGTTTTTAATTCTGTTAATTGATCTTGGTAGCGACTATCAGTAGAAATCGCTTTGTAAAATATTGCAGGGTTTGATGTTACACCTGCAATGCCATCTTTTAGCATCATGTTTTGTAAATTACCAGATGCCAAAAATTCACGAGAAATATTATCTAACCATATTTTTTGCCCGTATTGTTTTATCTGTGAAATTCTGTTATTCATTACGTATTATTTCCATAATATATTCATATTAGCATAATTATCACATAAACGTTTATAACAGATACTAATCATTTATTATGCATTGCAAAACATTTTATTATTTGAATTGTTATAAATTTTGTTATACTACGGAGGTTATAATTTCATTATATATTAAATTTTAGGGTAATGGTTAGGAGCTTATATGAGTAATGAATTAGATAAATTACAGATGAAAGAGTGGTTGGACTCTGTTGATAACGTCGTGGAATATGAATCAGCAGATAAAGCTGCATACATTATTCGCACAGTTGCCAATCATTTACATGATAAAACTGGAATACAAATACAAAAAAATTTAAATACTGATTATGTAAATACAATCTCATCAGTAAATGAAGCTATCTATCCTGGCAATAAAGATATTGAAAAAAGAATTTCTGCATACATTCGTTGGAATGCGGCAGCTATTGTATTAAGAGCAAATAAAGTTAGTAGTGAACTAGGTGGACATATTGCATCATATGCAGGGTCAGCATATTTATATGAAGTAGGATTTAATCATTTTTGGAAAGCTCCAGAGGGCGACCAACATGGTGATATGATTTTCTTCCAAGGGCATGCATCACCTGGTATATATGCTCGCAGTTTCTTAGAAGGACGTTTCACTGAAGAGCGTGTTTTAAACTTCCGTCAAGAAGCATTTAATGTTGGTCTATCTTCTTATCCTCATCCATGGTTAATGCCTGATTATTGGCAGTTCCCAACGGTGTCTATGGGTCTTGGTCCATTAATGGCAATTTATCAAGCACGTTTTATGCATTATATTGATGACCGTGGTATTGCTAATACTAAAGGACGTAAGGTATGGTGTTTCATAGGTGATGGAGAAACATCAGAGCCTGAAACATTAGGTAATTTACATATTGCAGGTCGTGAAAAGTTAGATAATTTAATTTTTGTTATAAGCTGCAATTTACAGCGTTTAGATGGACCAGTTAACGGAAATGGTAAAATCATCCAAGAGATGGAAGGTTTATTTACTGGTGCTGGCTGGAAAGTTATTAAAGTTATCTGGGGTAAAAGTTGGGATAGATTACTGGAAAAAGATCATTCTGGTAAATTAAAGCAGTTAATGATGGAAACAGTTGATGGTACGTATCAAGATGTAAAATCTAAAGATGGTGCTTATGTTCGTGAAAAATTTTTTGGTAAATATCCAGAAACACTAGCTTTAGTTTCTGATATGAGTGATGATGAAATCTGGGCATTAACTCGTGGTGGACATGATTTAGATAAAATCTACTCTGCATATCATGAAGCAGCGACTAATCCAGAAGGAAAACCTGTTTGTATCTTAGCTAAAACTGTAAAAGGTTTTGGAATGAAAGGTGAGGGAGAGTCTCAAAATATTGCTCATCAACAAAAAAAATTATCAACAGAAACATTAAAACATATTCGTAATAAATTTAATATTCCATTGACAGATGAACAGGTTGAAGAAGTTCCATTTATTAAGCTTGAAGAGGGAACTCCTGAATATAATTACCTACATGAATCACGTAAAAAATTAGGTGGTTATTATCCAGTTCGTAAGCCTAGTATGACTACGTTGCCAATTCCTGAATTAAGCACATTTGAAGCTTTATTAAAAGATACTGGTGAGCGTGAAATGTCAACTACTATGGCATTTGTTCGTATGTTAAATACATTATTAAAAGATAAAGAGCTAGGCAAGCATATTGTGCCTATTGTTCCTGATGAATCTCGCACATTTGGTATGGAAGGTATGTTCCGCCAATTAGGTATTTGGTCTCATGTTGGACAAAATTATGTACCAGAAGATGCTGGACAGTTGATGTATTATAAAGAATCTCAAACTGGTCAAATTTTCCAAGAGGGTATTAATGAGCCAGGAGCTATGTGTACTTGGATTGCTGCTGCAACAAGTTATGCTAACCATAATGTACCAATGATTCCATTCTACATTTATTATTCTATGTTTGGTTTCCAACGTACAGGCGATTTAGCATGGGCAGCTGGAGATATGCGTGCACGTGGTTTTATAGTTGGTGGTACTGCTGGTCGTACGACATTAAATGGTGAAGGTTTACAACATGAAGATGGTCATAGTCATATTCAAGCGGATTTGATTCCTATATGCGAGTCATATGATCCAACATTTGCATATGAGGTAGCAACTATTGTTCGTCATGGTATGAAAGAAATGTATGTTGAAAATAAAGACAAATTCTATTATATCACTGTTATGAACGAAAACTACTCTCATCCTGCAATGCCAGATGGTGTGGAGCAAGGTATTATTAATGGTGCTTACCTATTTAAAACAGTCGGTGATGGCAATATCTCAGTGAATTTGATGGGTAGTGGAACAATTTTCCGAGAGGTTATTGCAGCTGCTGATTTATTATCTTCAGATTTTGGAATTAAGGCTAATGTTTTCTCTGCAACTTCGTTTAATAAATTACACAGAGAAGGTATGGCAGTTACTAGACAAAATATGTTAAATCCATTGTCTAATGCTGGTAAGGCTTATATAACACAAGAGTTAGAAAAAACTGGGGCAAAAGTTACAGTTGCATCAACGGATTATATTCGTAGTTTTGCTGACCGCATTCGTGAATATGTTCCAGGGAAATATGTAACTTTAGGAACAGATGGTTTTGGTCGTTCTGATTTCCGTAAAGCATTACGCGAGTTTTTTGAAGTTAACCGCTATTATGTAGCTGTTGCAGCTTTAAAAGGACTTGCTGATGAAGGTTTAGTTCCAGCACAAATGGTTGCTGATGCTATAGTGAAATATGGCATAAATACTAATAAAGCTAACCCTTGGGAAGTTTAGTATATATTCAACTTAGTTAAATATAATGAATAATGGCATAAAAATATTTTTTGTAGTTGTAATAATTAGTTTATCCGCAATTATAAATGCTGATGAAACTAATAATCGTGGTGCGATTAATAATTTATGCCGTAATTTAGTTATGGCTTGTTCAGAGGGCGACACGCTTTCTTGCCAAGCTGCAAACGATACAGGATGCAAATGTGACGAAAGTTTTGAAGTTTGTAGTCGTGGAAATTATTCAAAAGAATGAGGTAAATAATGAGTGTTATAGAACTAAAAGTACCAGATATTGGCGGTCACGATAATGTTAATGTGGCTGAGGTATATGTAAAAGTTGGTGATAAAATTAACGTTGATGATAACTTATTAATGTTAGAAACAGATAAGGCTACAATGGAAGTTCCAGCCGAAAAAGCAGGAACTGTTGTTGAGGTCTTAGTGAAAACAGGCTCAACAATTAGTGAAGGTGATGTTTTTATAAAAATTCAAGCTGATGGCGCAGTAGCAGATGCTGCTCCTAAAGCTGAAGAGGCTAAAGTAGATTCTAAGCCCGAAGCAAGTATTCAGACACCAGCTCCATCATCAGGTGGCACACAGCTTGTTGAGGTAATTGTTCCTGATCTGAGCGGCAATAATGATGTTTCTATTATTGAAGTAGCAGTTAAAGTAGGTGATAGTATAAAAGAAGAAGATACTATCATGACTTTAGAAACAGATAAGGCTACAATGGATGTACCTTCAACAGCAACTGGTATTATCAAAGAGGTTAAAATTGCAGTAGGCGGTAAAGTTAATCAAGGTGATTTAGTATTGCTAGTTGAAGTTGCAGCTAGTAGCATAGCCTCAACACCAACTGCTGAAACTAAGGCTGCTCCAGCAGCTGCTACTACTGCACCTGTAGCGACTCCAGCTACATCACATGTAGCAGCACCAGCGCCAACTAAAGTTGATGAAGCTTCATTTAGTAAGGCATTTGCTTCACCTTCAATTCGTAAACTAGCTCGTGAGCTAGGAGTAGACTTAGGTAAAGTAAAAGGTAATGGTCCTAAAAACCGTATTACGGAAGAAGATGTAAAATCTTTTGTAAAAGGTGTTATGACATCTCAAACTTCAGCAACATCTACAGGTGGTACTGGGGTTGGATTAGATTTATTACCATGGCCAAAAGTTGACTTTGCTAAATTTGGTGAAGTTGAAATTAAAGAAATGTCACGTATTAAGAAAATTTCGAGCGCCAACATGTCTCGTAATTGGGTAATGATTCCTCATGTGACATATTATGACAAAGCTGATATTACTGAATTAGAAGCATTCCGCAAACAGTTAAATGAAGAGTATAAAAAAGCTGAAATTAAGGTTACTCCATTGGCTTTCTTAGTAAAAGCTGCGGTATTTGCACTTAAAAAATTCCCAGAGTTAAATGCTTCTATTGACGGGCAAAACGTTGTTTATAAGCGTTACTATAATATTGGGTTTGCAGCAGATACTCCAAATGGATTAACTGTTCCTGTAATTAAAGATGCAGATAAAAAAGGTTTGGTAGAAATTGCTCTAGAAACAGCAACTCTTGCTAAAGCTGCTCGTGATGGTAAATTAAAACCTGCTGATATGCAAGGTGGTACATTCACTATTTCAAGTATTGGTGGTTTAGGAACTACTTCATTTACTCCTATTGTAAATGCGCCTGAAGTTGCTATTTTAGGTGTATCAAAATCTGCGATTGAGCCTGTATGGAATGGTAAAGAGTTTGCTCCTCGTTTACTATTGCCATTATCTTTATCTGCTGATCATCGATTAATTGATGGTGCATTAGCGGCTAAATTCTTAACTAGTTTGGTTCAAATTATTTCTGATATACGTCGTTTAGCATTATAATTTTGATTATAATAAAAAAATAGGGCTAATTTTTCAGCCCTATTTTTAATTGATTGATGGTATATTAGCAGTCATAAAATAATTGGGTAGCATTAACAGCTACCCAATTATTATTAATTTTAATCAATTAGTGAATTAACACGCTTAATAAAACCAACAGGATCATCAAGTTGAATACCTTCGGCAAGTTGGGCTTGTTCAAATATAACTAAAGATAAATCATTAGTGATTCCGTCATCAATAGAGTTTTCTAATTTATTAATTAATTTGTGTTTTAAATTAATTTCTAAAGTAGGTTGCATAGACGGCATTTCTTGACCAGCTTGGCGCATCATGCGTTCTAATTGAATACTCATTGCGTTATTATCCACAACTAAACATGCAGGAGAGTCAACTAGGCGAGTAGTTATCACCACTTCTTTAACCTTGCCATTTAACGCAGCTTTAATCTTTTCTAAAACTGGTTTAGCTTTCTCATCTTGTTGCTTTTGTTCTTCTTCACTAGGTTTTTCGTCATCTAATTTACCTAAGTCAAGCTTGCCTTTAGCAACCGATATCAATTCTTTGCCATCAAACTCATTTAAGTGGCTGACTACCCATTCATCAACACGGTCTGTTAGTAATAATACTTCGATACCTTTTTGTTTAAAGATCTCTAGATGTGGGCTATTTTTAGCCGCATTATAGCTATCAGCTGTAATATAATAAATTTTGTCTTGACCGTCTTTAAAACGAGAAACATATTCTTCTAAAGATGTATTTTTGATGTTACTATCATTATTAGTTGAAGCAAATCGACATAATTTAGCTATACGTTCTTTATTAGCATTATCTTCTATTAAACCTTCTTTTAAGACAGGTCCAAATTCTTCCCAAACATTTTGATACTGTTCAGGATTATTTTTAGCAATATCTTCTAGCAAGCTAAGAATTTTTTTAGTTGAACCAGAACGAATTGCATCAATATCACGTGATGATTGTAAAATTTCACGAGATACATTAAGTGGTAAATCTTGAGAGTCAATTACACCACGTACAAAGCGTAAATAATTTGGTAGTAATTTCTCAGCGTCATCCATAATAAAAACGCGTTTTACATATAGTTTAATACCATAGCGGCGATTAGCATCATATAAATCAAATGGAGCTTTGCTTGGAATATATAATAATTGTGTATATTCTTGAGCGCCTTCTACGCGTGCATGAACCCATTTTAAAGGATCAGTATAATCATGTGAAATATGTTTATAGAATTCTTTATATTCTTCATCAGTGATATCATTTTTGCTGCGGCTCCATAATGCGCTAGCTTTATTTACCGTTTCTAATTCATTTGTATGAATTTCTTTACCTTCTTCGTCACGCTCTGGCATTTTTTGCATTTGGATAGGGTAGTTAATATGATCTGAATATTTACGGATGATATTACGTAATGCCCAGTCAGATAATAACTCATCTTGTTCTGGTTTTAGGTGTAGGGTAATTTTAGTACCGTTGCCATCAATTTTATCTACTGTTTCAATGCTAAACTCACCATCACCACTAGAGATCCATTTAACAGCATTGCTAGTAGTATCACCAGCTTTTAATGTGATTAGTTCTACTTTATCAGCTACAATAAATGCAGAGTAGAAACCAACACCAAACTGACCAATTAAATTTGCATCTTTTTTTGAGTCACCAGATAAATTCTCTAAGAAAGCTTTTGTTCCTGATTTAGCGATTGTACCAACATTTTCAATAACTTCATCATATGTCATACCAATACCATTATCTTCAACAGTAATAGTTTTAGCATCTTTATCGAAGCTTATTTTTATAGCTAATTCTTCACCTTTATTTAATGCGGGATCATTTATTTGAGCAAAGCGAAATTTATCAATGGCATCAGAGCCATTTGAAATTAATTCACGTAAGAAAATTTCTTTATCAGAATATAATGAATGAATCATTAGATTTAATAATTGTTTGATTTCTGTCTGAAATGACATAGTTTGCTTATTTGACACTTTATAATCCTTATACAAGTTATTCTGTAGTATTTTATATAAGGTAATAGATATTTTTTTCAAGATGTTTTTGAGTAAAATAAATACAAAATGGGCAAATATAATAATTTGCCCATTAAGTTATAAGATATTATGTTATGAGTTACTAGCTTGTTGAACTATTTGTTTTTGTTGTGCAGGAGTTACTTGGTCATTTTCTAACTCTTGAATTGAAACGCTCTGACCTGCTTGAAATTGGTGTTTTGTTATGATTTGCGATATCGCATCATCATGTGTCATATATTGAACTTGGTAACCAACAGGAACTTGAATTGTTTTAGATGCATTTTGGCACTGAGTTGTACTACCTTTGTGTGCTACATAATCAGGTTCATTACTTCTTTGTATTAAATCACCACCAACGCCACCAACAGCAGCTCCAACGGCAAGACCAACTACAGAGTGAGATACCAAAGCACCGACAGCTGCTCCACCAACGCCACCAATAATAGCCCCCTCTGTACCACTTTTATGATTTTTTGTATATCTAGTTGTGCCAACTTTTTGACAATCTTGGTACGATTTTTGGGTTGCTACAGTTGCATTTTGTACGCTAATAATTTGGACTTTACCAGAATTACTCACAACTTCACCAACTCCTACGGCTACAGCTAATGCTCCAATTACAGATAGGGCAATAAATAATTTTTTGCGGTTACCATTGCTAGATTCAATTTCATAATTTCTTTTGTTTGGGTTTCTATAATCTCTTGAATTATACTCATCATAATTTCTGTCATCTCTACGATCATTAGATCTAGCTCTTCTTTCATTTTGATCATAATTACGTGAATTTTGACGTCGAGAATTGTCTCTTCTTGTATCCATTAGTCCTAGCTTCCCTTAATTTAATAAAAAACATCTTCATGATTTTATCATATTGAGGTATTTATTTACGTAATTTTATATTAAGTAAATGTCTTTTACTGTTTTATTAATAGTGATCTAAAGCAATCTTTCATATCTGTATATATATGTTTTTATGGTATTTAACATATTTATATTTGCATTTTTGCGACAAAAAAATACGCGGTAAATCAGCTTATTATCTATTAATCTTAAAAAATATGTATTGATGATTGTAAAAAGCAGAAATAAATTTTAGGTGTTGATTATAATCTGCTTAACTAAGTTTTTTAGTTATATCATTAATATTTAAAAGAGGCTTTTTATATGAAATTTAATAAATTTTATAAATCTTTGGGGGTTTTGGTTTCTTCAGTAAGTCTAGTTGCTTGTAATAGTGTGGATTCTTCTGGTAGCGCTATTAGTACTACAAATATTGCACCTAAAGTACAAAATGCTTCTTTG
>JAQUVM010000146.1 GCA_028693355.1 Burkholderiales bacterium | reverse complement strand
TATCACTTTTTATAGTTGCACCTGAACCATTAGCTTGCTCTGGTGGTAAATAGTGAACCGATCCCATTACTGAATTTGTTTGTGTTAATTCGTTACTATTTAATGCCATAGCAATACCAAAATCAGTTATTTTTACGCAACCATCATCTAGAATCAAAACATTCTGTGGCTTAATATCACGATGAATGATATAACTATCATGAGCACAAGCAATACCACTTGTTAGTTGCATCATAATGTCTATCACTTCATGAAGGGTTAAAGCACCTCTTTTTTTAATCAAACTCTTTAATGTTTTACCATCAACATATTCCATTACAATAAAATATTTACCTTCATCTTCATCAACATCATACATTTCAACAATATTTGGATGACTTAGCGAACTAGCCGAAATAGCTTCACGTTGAAATCTGCGGACAAATTTATCATCATCAGCTAAATCACCACGTAATATTTTAACTGCAACATTTCTATCCAAGATAGTGTCATGGGCTAAATAAACATTAGCCATTCCACCTTCACCAATCATCCTAACAATTTGATAACGATCATTTATTTTTTGTCCTTTTATAATCAATCTAACCACCAACCTTTACTAAATAAGCAATTGATATATTATCATTTCCCCCACGATTATTGCTCTTTATAACTAATTTTTTAACCTTCTCTTCACAAGTTAAATTATCGTTTAACACCTTATTTATTTGTTCATCATCTAACATATTAGTAAGACCATCACTACATAACATAATTCCTTCAACATCTGTTTCAACATCAAAAATATCCATTTCAACCGTTGAAGTAGCGCCTAACGCCTTCATCAAAACATTTTTACGAGGATGTTCTTTAGCTTCTTCCTCTGTTAACTCACCTGACTTTACCAACAAATTAACGAGAGTATGATCAGTTGTTATTTTATGTAATTTTTTCTTTTTAATAACAAAACCAGAACTATCACCTATGTTACCAAATAATAAATATTCTTTTGTTAAAACAGATAAGACAATAGTTGTCCCCATACCAACACTTTCAGGATAAGCCTCTGTATATTTATATATTAATATATTAGCTTCGCTAACAGTATCTTTCAGCCAATTAATAGCATCTTCTTTACTGCCAATACCACTTAGTTCTTTAAAGCGTTTGCCAAGATGTGAAATCACAATACTTGAGGCAATCTCTCCACCACGATGTCCACCCATTCCATCGGCTACAGCTAATAGATATTCATCGTTCAAATTTTTTACTATTATAACACTATCCTCATTATGATCCCTAACCTTACCAGGATCTGTCAAGTAATAATATTCCATTATTCTGCCTCCTCATAGTTTGACCTAAGTTGCCCGCAAGCAGCCATAACTTTTGTACCAAACTCTCTTCTTACTGTTACATTAATTTTATTCTTCTTTAAAATATCATAAAACTTCATAACATCATCGTTTGAACTCTTTTTATATTCTATGTGGCTAGTTTCATTATATGGAATCAAATTAACATAACAATTTATTCCTTTTAGCAATAAACTTAATTCTAGCGCTAATGATTCACTATCGTTAATCCCCTTAAGCATAATATATTCAAAAGTAACTCGACGATTTGTTAAATTAATATATTTTTTGACAATGCCAATAAGTTGTTTCAAATTATATACTTTATTAATAGGCATTAATTTATCTCGTAAGCTATCATTCGAAGCATGAAGAGATATTGCTAAATTAACTTGTTTGCCTTCTAACATAAATTTTTCTATTTTAGGAACTATCCCACTTGTAGATATTGTAATATGACGAGCACCAATATCAATTCCTTTAGAATCGTTAATAATTTCTATAAAATTAATGACACTATCATAATTATCAAATGGTTCCCCAATTCCCATTAGAACAACATGTGATATTCTAATATTTAAATCAGCTTCAATTTGCAAGATTTGTAAAACCATCTCATAAGATTCTAAGTTCCTAACTTTTTTAAGGCGACCACTTTCACAAAAAGTACACCCTATATTACAACCAACTTGAGTTGAAACACACAAACTATTCCCATAATCATGTTTCATCAACACCGCTTCGATTTTATTATTATCATCTAATTTAAATAAATATTTATACACATCTACATCTTCTAATTTATTAATTATATCTAATTTATTACAGGAAAAATCAGCTTCCAATTTTTGAATGACTTCCTTTTTGATATTTTTCATATCATTGAAATCATTTACTCTCTTTTTGTACAACCATTCATAAACTTGAGTTGCCTTAAATTTTTTATCATTATTTTTAAAAAAGTAGTCTTCTAATTCTTTTAATGTATATCCATATATATTTTTCATAATAACACCCTATTACATATTATAACAAAAAAACCAAAAAAATAATAGAATTTATCTATTATTTAAAAGCAAATTTTATATTTTATAAGTCTAATGGAGTAAATGTAGCTGTTCCCGATGTAAATGTATGAATTGTATATCCATCTACTGATGTTACTGTTCCACCATCTGCTATTTGTGGTCCATAATATCTTACTATTACAATCCCAGACCCACCAGTTCCACCATAAGTTCCGGATTGCCCACTTCCGCCTCCACCAGAGCCGGTATTAGCTAAAGCTGCTGTGCCATTTGTTGTAGAAGTGCAACCACCAGTTCCTCCACCGGCTTGACCGATACCGATGTTGGCAATGTTTCCACTAGAACCTAGCCCTCCACCTCCGCCTCCAGCGAACCAACCATTAGCACCGAACGTATCACCAAATTTATCACCATAGTATAGACCAGTTCCGCCTACACCTGCAACTGTTGCAGTTGCGTCTCCACCTTTAGATCCAGCTCCTCCGCCTCCAGCGGCTGGATATGGAGGACCATAGTTTGATGAAGCACCACCATCATTACCTTGACCAACAACACCTAATCCGAATTTAACTCCACCTGTTGTTGCATAATATGAATCTCCTCCACCTGAACCACCATTAGCATTTGAGATTTGGCCATTACCAGTACCTCTTCCTCCACCAATGGAAGTTAACGTGCCAAACACTGAGTCCGCTCCCTTATTTCCTCCAGCATTTGTACCTACACCACCCGCACCGACTGCTACAGGTATAGCAG
>JAQUVM010000004.1 GCA_028693355.1 Burkholderiales bacterium | reverse complement strand
AAGCGTACTAACGATACACCTTGGAACTAAAATACAAAACAACCCCAAAAATTAAATAAATTTACAATGGAGATTTATAATGACAACTAATAAGCAAACTAATAAAACAGAACATTCAAATTCTAAAAATAATGCTAACGATGATAAAAACCAAACATCAAAGGGTAAACCAGATACCTCTGATGTTAAAAATCATGATGCTAATAATTTAAAGCAAACTAATAAATAATTTAACAAAGATGGGAAGCTATGCTTCCTATCTTTTTATTAACTTCGTTAACACTATAAGGAGTTTTACTATGAATAAAGCATTTCAACCTCTCGTAAAAGATCATGATAAGGTTAAAGGAATGATTGAAGATCTTATGTCGTCTAAGATTAAATCTACAGAACAAAAGCTTGACATATTAGGAAATTTAAAAAAAGAATTACAGCTTCATGAACAAATTGAAGAGGATGTAGTTTACCCTATTTTAAAAAAGAAAAAAGATCTGAAAGATGTTACTTTAGAAGCTTATGAGGAACACCATGTAGTTGATGGAATTTTAGATGAGTTAGAAAAAGTAGATCCTGAAAATGAAATCTGGAAAGCAAAGTTAACAGTCCTTCAAGAAATCCTTCTTCATCACATAAAAGAAGAAGAAAAAGAGATTTTCCCAGAAGCTACTGATAAATTAACACAAGATGAACTAGATACTATTGAAACCAATATTAAGCAAATAAAAAATAGCGTTAATTAAAGCTCAAATCTCTCTAACAATTTTTATGCTTTAATAACAACATTGTCCTAAATTAAGTTTACACAAAATTTAGGACAACATCTATAAATCAATAACTACCTTGTTTATAAAAAACCCGAATAGAATCATTGTTATGCCATACAGCCTTATCAATATGCCAAGGCTTCACATTATCACAAATAACTACTCTCTCCATATCATTGTGATCATTAACTGGTGCAACCGTAAAATGGTTATTACGATTCTTCCAAATATAAGATTTATTACAAGAAATATTCATACCATCAGCACGTATTTTATAAGAAACTGGGACTGCTAGATTAGTATTGTCGCTTGAAGAATAAGTTATCCAATGTATACCATGACTATTTTCTTCATATTTATCTGCTGAAATATTTAAATAACGCCCCTCATCATGAAGTCTTTTTTTCATCTCTGTAGTATATGAAGACAAATCTTTTATTAAATAAAAACTATTACTTGAAGCATGTTCATCACTCACAACAAACCTGTTGAAAGTACTGCTATAAGTGCCAGATAACTCATAAGTTGAATTATAAATTGGCGCAACTCCAAGATTCCATCTTAATTTTGACGTATTCATATTATAAGATATAAAAATTGTACCTTTCTCAAAAGAAGATCCATTTAATGATGCTTTTAACGCTGTTAGTTTATAACCAGTATCATTATTTCCCGATAATGAAGCAACACCAGTACCATTACTAAGAGTTAAATCGACACCACATTCTTTACCAGATAGATGTTTACCCATTGAAGTTGAGCAAGATATAGCAACATCATATGTTTGATGAGGCATAAGATTATTTATATTGGACGCACTAGGCAATGAAATCTGCAATGTCTTCAAGCTATCTTGTACAACTTGAACAGCATCATTAACAAAATCTTTTCCATCATAAATAACGTTTACATAACTTAAACCATGGCTATTGGCAGTTATGGTTTTTTTATTATTATCTACTTTTAAAATAGTTGAACTCATTGCATTCACATTTAATACATTGGTAACATCATAACTTTTACCAGCAACAATTGCAGTTAAAGTAAATGGACGAGTTTGACCAACTATAAAATTATTTTTATCAAAGTTTAGTTCAATGCTAGTAATTTTATTACTGCCTACATCAACAGAAAATGAAGCGGAATGAGGCACTAAATCTTTATCTTTATATACTAAAGATATTGTCGCATGACCTGGGTCACCAGCGTAAATGGTACAACCATTTGTTACTTTGGCTATACTTGAATTAGAACTCACACAATTTAATTTACTACTATCTAAAACTTGCTCAGAATGATCTGAGTAAAATGCTTTAAGCTCTGGAGTATAGTAATCCCCAATTAAGCCCACCAAACTTATAGATGGCTTTGCAAAAGCAATATGTGTTAATGAAGCGTTATTAACGTTAAATGATTGTGTAACATGTAATCCTTTATAACTTGCCGTAATAGTTGCAACTCCTTCTTGCAATCCCTTAATAGTATTATTATTAAATGACACTATACTAGATGGCGATTGAGTCCATGCAATACTTTCCGAAATTGCTAATTCTGAATTATCTGAATAATGACCAAATAGTTGTAACTCTTGTGAATCACCTACACGAAATGCAGTTGGAATATTTTTTATTTTTAATGATTGCAAAAGAGGAGCATCGACTGTTATATTTTTAGAAACTTTACTCCCATCTACCAAGGACGCAGTAATAGTAACATCTCCTATGCTGTGTGCTACGAGTATGTTATGGCTCTTAAGCTCTATAATAGAACTATCACTACTTGATAAGGTAGCTTTATCTGTAATATCATAAGTAAGTCCACTTTCATTAATAATTTTTACAGTTGTTGTAAACAGAGTACCTTTTGACATAGTATCTGGAGTATCCATAGACAAATCATCAACTAATATTTCTTTACTTTGAGTGATATCACCAACTTTTACTATCATCTGAGTCTTGCCTGGCTTATGAGCATAGATTTTATTAGCATATACCGATATAATTGATGGATCAATTACCGAAATATCTGCATGATCAGTAACATCAAACTGATCATCACCAGAACTTGCTAAAACCTCAAACTCTCTAAATGGTGAATTAGGCAATAAATTACTAGTATCTGCATGAATAGTAACTTTAGATACATTTTCATTCGTAATTGTCACATGCGCAATTGTTGTAAGATTTTTATGCTTAATTGTAATATTTACCTTACCTAAATCATCTATATTTTTCACATTAAAACGACAATTGTGCGCCGAACTTTGTAATAATAAGTTTTCATCTGAGGAATTACAAATCAAAGAACCATTATCTAAAATCATAGACTCACCATTACTTAATTTAGCAACAGCTTCTATTTGAATATTTCTTGCTAAATTAACATTTAATCTATAATCAACTAATTTTGGTTCAATACTCTTTATATAAAAATCAGAAACATGTATGTCATACTTAGCTGTGTGGTTGTGAAAATCCGCATAAATAGTAACATTACCACTTTTATGTGGAATCAATACCCCATCTTTAATCGATGCAATGTGCTCATCCGTAGAAGACCACTTTACAAGAGAAGATTTGATATTTCCAACAGGTGCATTACTATCAAAATTAGCAAATAATAATAAATTAGCGCTTTCGCCAACGATAAAATCACTATTATCTGTATATATATATGTTGAAGTAATTTTTGGTTGCATAGTTGCCGACCAAGATTTTCCAGAACCTGAAACAATAGTCCATAGATCACCTACCGCCACACAAGTATTATTTTCAAAACACTTAATCTTATGTAATTTTGGAGTGCTCGGAAAACCTGACAAATCATTAAAACCACCTAAATTATCCCAATAATTAAAATCACTACTATAACGAGCAAAATTATTCAGGTGACCACCAACAACAATAAAATCATCGTTACTTGGATCCAAAGCTATAGAAGTTGCACTAGCACCTAAAGCAAAGTCCTCTTTTGTGGGTAATCCTACATTTACAGGCTTTGACCAATTAACATAAGCACCTTTTTTGCTATCTATGGCTAATTGAGCTTGAATCACATTACCATCTACAGTAGTAGCAATAAACCAATCATCAGTACGCTCATGCTGCACATCAGAAATACCAGTACTTAATGTACCATTTTGAGTAATTAACCAATTAGCAATTGAAAATTGCCCATAAGATTTATGATATAAATTACCTTTTGATGTACTAGCAATCATTGTATCTTCGTTATCAAATGCTATTGCTGTTACATAACCACTATCGCCAGTTTCTCTACGAACAATTAGCTGACGACCAGCTTTAGATAACTGAAGTTCAAACAAATTACCTTCTTCTCCACCTATAACAACATCACCAAGCCTAACTGTAGTAATCGAAGTTAAATTAACTGGAGGATTTAATTGATTATGAATACTCCAATCAATACCATTTGCTGAAGATGCTAAAAACCCATTATCGCCAACTATATAAAATAATTTTTTTTCTTTATTATATGTAATTGCATTTAGATTAGCTGAAGCTATTCCACTAATAGACTGCCAAGATTTTCCATCTAGTGATCTGTAAATAGCACCACCATTACCCACTACAATATAAGTTCCATTACCATATGCAACGTCATTGAATTGTGATAAATAATGGTTCCACACCGAAAAATTAATACTCTTTAATAAGTTACCATGTGAACTTCTTAATTCTTTAACTGTTAACTCTTGAGTATTTGAATTAGTGTTATTCGACTCACCTCCTGAGCAAGATAATAATAAAATACTAACTAAAATATATAAACTTTTCAAAACCTTATTCATTTCACACCTAAACTTACTATTTAAAACAAACTACCAATTAACTACAATATCCAACCAGAATATGGAACTATAGCACTAGCACTTATATACTCTTTATTCACATCATCATTAAAAATTACATAACTATTAAAAGTATTGTATGTTTCATATATTTTAGGTAAATATTTATAAACAATCGTACAACTAGCACCTGGCTGCAAATTTATAGGTTGCAATATATCACTATTTTTATAACAAGTTGTTTTTGATAAGTCAAGTGTGATGAAATCATTAGCAGGTATAATAACAGAGCGTACCGTAAGGTTAAAATCCATCATATTAGTTAATACATAGGTCTTTAAACCCATAGTTCCAACAGGGATACCTGTTAAAGCATCACGGTCATATTTATATGTTCCAGGTTTTGGATCAGCAATGGTAACTGCTTTATCAATAACAGTTAAATTTTTTTCAAATTTTAAACCATTTGGTAATTTAAAAGTTAATAGCGTACTTCCGTTATTTTTAGCATAGATTTTACCAATGGAATTAATTTCTGCAATACTTGGATTAGATGATGTCACATCCACAAAAGATGTATAATCAAAAGATTCATTTGAACTATTTGAAGCTATTATGCTATAAGCAATATAATCTTTTTTTTGAGCTGTAGATTTAATATTTATTTCTGCACTTATAATGGAATTATTATAATGAATTTTATCCCACTTAATGCTTTGTGAAAGCTCATCATAACTACTACGCAACATGGTACTATTTTCACCAATAGCTAAACACCAACCTTGTGTAGCAAAACATTTTACCTTATTAATAGAACCTAAATTACCATATGATACAGTATTCCATCTATTAAAATCATCACTAGAACTAATAAATGTATCGTTTTGATCACCACCACCAAGCAAGTATTTATATGTATTTGGTTCAACAGAGATAGATTTTATTTTAAACCCTTTATCTGTATTTGCAACAGCTTGAACAGGCAATGACCAATGCATCCCATTTTTAGAGCGCATTACATAGCCATTTAAGCTTGTCGCAATAAAATCCCCATCAATTTTATCAAAATACATATCACTATAATTTAATGAATTATGTGTTGACACGTTCTGCCAATCATATCCTTCATATTGTTTAAAGTAAATACCACCTTTAGATGTGCCTAATACCATTAAATCATTATTAGCAGCTATAGTATTCACATCACCATCATCAGAAACTTGTCTTACTGTAACTGTACTTCGTGGTGAAGATGTATCAACTTCAAACACATACCCTGATTCAGCACCTATAAACTCATCACCATTTTTTGTGTAAATAGATAATAAATTTTGTGCAGGATTTAAACGTTTATAAATATTCCAATTTACAGCATCTGCAGATGAAATAACTAAACCGCCATCACCAACAGCATAAAATAATTTATTATTCTGATTATATGTAATTGCATGCAAATTCACAGCTGTAATTCCAACAATGCTATCCCAAGACATACCATCATTCGAATATATAATAATACCATCATTACCAACAGCAACATATAAACTACCATTTGTAGTTACATCATTCAAACCATGAAGAATATTTTCATTTGAATTAGACAATAAAGACTTTGTCATAGATTTTGATACAGATGTTTCAAGCTCTAAACTTTGTAAACTATTTAATGAACTACCAACACCATTATCTTGACAACCAATCAAGGCTACAGACATAATCACACTTAACAATATACCATATTTCATATATTTAAATACCTATTTATTAATTATTATTTGACGAATAAAATACTTTAACTAAGGAGCTCTGAATAGCTTCTTTATCTTCTCTATATAAATTAACTCCAGCCAAAAAGCTACTCATATTTAACATTTTTACTGGATTGTAACGATAAACTAAAGAACAACTTTCTCCATAATTTAGTTGCTTATGTAGTTTAGCATTCCCCATGAAACAAGATGATCTGCCATAATCAATTACAACATCGCTTATATTAGTATCCAAAGCTGCATTAATATATAGCGGTTTATGATCATTACTCACATTTGTTAGATGAAATCCTTTAAGACCATAAGATCCTACTTTAATATCAAGCATAGAATCGCGGCCATATTGCTGCTTAGTTGCATCATCTGGCTCAGTCAAAACTGCCTCGTAATGATAATTTATCGCAACAGGTTCATGAAAAATAGGAACCATTATATTATCTCGTTCAAAAGAATGTACAATATGTCCATCTATACCCACTAAGACGCAGTATGCATTATGACAAGCCATATCTTTATAATTTTTATGGCTTAGCTTTTTAGATTCCCAATAATTAAAATTTCCACTATAAGCAAAAGAATCGCTTTCACCAAAAGCAAGAAACTTATCAGATAAAGAATCATATAGTATTTTTGTCAAGCCACCATAACCAACATTAATTGGAGATGTCCAATCACCATCTTGTCCTAGATAAATATTACCACCAATATCTGATGCTAACATTAAAGCGTCTGCCTCATCATAAGAAAGGCTTGTTATACTCTTATATCCACTCAATTGTTTTGGATTTGACCACTGTGCCTCATTCCAATATTTGTATGACTTATATTCAATAGCGCCAAGGCTAGTACCAACATACATCATACCGCGTAATGGATCGTAGCCACTTGATAAAATATTAGCTTGAGTAAGTCCACCACGTAAAACTATACTACCTCTTGGATACTGTATTTCAAAAATTAACCCGCGTTCACCACCAATAATTAAATTTCCATTAATCGATGACACCGTGAATAAATTAATCACTGGATTTAAAGGCGCATTAATACTCCAATTAATACCATCATGTGATGACAGTAGTGTACCAACATCTCCAACCGCATAAAAAATACTATTAAGAGAATCATACGTAATAGAATTAAGATTTACAGAGGCAAATGAATCAACATATTTCCAATTAAGTCCATTATCTTTACTAATTGCGATAGATCCATTATTACCAACTGCTACAAATAGTCCATTACCATATGTAATACTATTAAAATCAGAGAATGGCCCCATATTATGAAATACGCCTGATTCTATTATCAAAGATTTACTGATAGAATTTACTTGAGATGCAGTATTATTAAGGCCATTGTTACAACCAAGTAAAACAATATCCAACAAACAATACAATAATATTTTTTTCATTTTTTTCATTTATATAAATTAGAAGTTTTAAACAATAGACGAGAATCGAGTGCGTAATTATACTACAAAATACGTCACTAAATACATTAATTTGAATAATGTCAGGAGAATAAGAAACAATAATTAGTGTTCGTTATAACAATTCACTATCTTTTTATAAGCAATATCTACACCTAGTTCTTTTTCATAAAACTTGCGCCCATTATAACCAAGCTCTTCACGCAATTTAGCATCTAAATACAATATCTGGTACTGTTCAAATAAATCATCAATATCACCTGATAATGAACATCTACCAGCTTTCACAGTATTTAACAAAAAATCACCATAATCATTCATAGCACAATTATCTAAACTTGCTAAAATTGGTAAACTTAATTTAAAGTAATCTGTAGTTTTTGATGGAAAATTAGGCACCGTGAATCTTTTATCTAAACTAACAATTCCTATGTCTGCCATAAATGTAATATTTTCATAATCATCTCTAGGTAACTGTTCAATAAATTTCACATTAGATAATTTCATATCATTTGCTAAGTCTTTTAAATAATCAGTCTGAGTTCCTTTACCAACGAAGAGAAACTTAGCATTTACAAAATTATTTTGTATAGCTCTATCTGCCAAATAAATAATACATTCTAAAGCTTGTGGAACTCCCATATTACCACCAAAAATTGCAATAATATCTGAATCAGAATAACCAAACTTTTGACGAATTTGACTTTTACTAATAATTGGTAAGGGTTTTATTTTTGAGCTATTGTATAATAGTTCAATTCCCACGCTGCTTAACTCGGGAAAATTATTTCTCATATAATCTACATTACCATTTGACATGCACCAAATGTGATCAAATGATTTATACATTTTTATTTCTAAATTTTGAAAAACTTTAAAAATATATTTATTTTGTATGATTCCCAGATCAAAAGCATTTTTTGGAAAGATATCCCATAAAATTAAATGAGCTTTACATTGAAAAAAATCCTTTAATGGTCTAATTATTCTTTTATTAGAGACAAAAGGCGTATGAGTTACAATCAAATCAATCTTAACATCTTTTAAATATTTTTTGGCTGCATTAACAAATTTTTCTGGCAATGTTAATATGGTTTTTACTTTTTCAATTTTAGTTTTACAGTTAAAATAATTCCCAGTTTTAACACGAAGGACATTACAACCACTTTCCATCGCCATATTCGTATGTTTATTATCTCTACTCTCAGACATTGTCATAACATAAACATTTACACCATTCTTAACAAATTCTTCTGATAAGTCTTTAGTTAATGTTGAATCCCTAGGATCTTGCGAATGGCGAGAAAATATAAATAATACATTCATCAGTATTTTTTCCACACTACCCGATTTACATAATCAGTATAACTATGAATAATTCGTACAACCTTATCCGATACATTTGGCATACTATAATCAGCAACTTGACGTAATAAACGCTCATCGCCAATTCCTTGAGATTCTAAAATTTCTAGCCCTTGCATAACTCGATCTATATTTAACCCCACCATCATAACAGAACTTTCTTCCATTCCTTCTGGTCTTTCACTTGCTTCACGTATATTTAAAGCAGGGAAATTCAAAATCGAAGACTCTTCATTAATTGTTCCACTATCTGATAAAACAGCTTTAGCTGATTTTTGCAGCTTTACATAATCATGGAACCCTAAAGGCTTCAATAGATTCACCAGTGGATTAAACACCACTCCAAGTTCTTCAATACGTTTTCTAGTCCTAGGATGAGTTGAAACAATTATAGGAAGCTTATATTTTACTGATACTGCATTTAAAATTTCTACCATTTTCAGAAAATTCTGATCTGAGTCAACATTTTCTTCACGATGTATGCTGACAACAAAGTAAGCTCCTAAGGATAATTGTAATTCCTCTAATACGTTAGAATTATCAATATTAGATTGATAATGCTTTAACACCTCAAACATTGGGCTACCTGTTTTTATAACTAAATCAGATGATAACCCTTCTCTTAATAAATACTCTCGGGCAATTGAGCTGTATGTCATATTAACATCTGCAGTATGATCAACAATTCTTCGATTTATTTCTTCTGGAACCCTCATGTCAAAACAACGATTACCAGCT
The DNA here is from genome assembly GCA_028693355.1 of Burkholderiales bacterium. Taxonomy (GTDB): domain Bacteria; phylum Pseudomonadota; class Gammaproteobacteria; order Burkholderiales; family UBA11063; genus Aquella. Next base: position 53,084 of record JAQUVM010000004.1, on the reverse strand, counting down.
TCCATATGAAAAATCGGAATTTTACGACGTTTAGCAGGAATTGCAGATAAACAACTATTAGTATCACCTAGAATTAATATAGCTTCAGGCATTACCTTAGTAAATATTTTATCCACAGCAATAATAATATTACCTATAGTTTCAGCTGCATTACCACCACTAGCATTCAAAAAATAATCAGGTTTCCGAATACCTAAATCTTTAAAAAAAATCTCATTCAATTCATAATCATAATTTTGCCCAGTATGAGCAATAATATGATCACAATGTTCATCAAGTCGTGCCATAACACGAGATAGCCTAATAATTTCTGGGCGAGTTCCAACTATCGTTAATATTTTTAATTTTTTCACTTATATTTATTCCACTTTAAATGTAACCGTATCTGGTTTTTTTCTATCAAATATTTCATTTGCCCATAACATGACTATTAACTCACACTCTCCAATGTTAGTAATGTCATGTGACCATCCAGGTATTGTTTCAACCACGGTTGGATTTTCACTACTAACTTTAATCTCATAGTATTCATTAGTAATAATATGGCGAAAGCGATACAATGCAATTCCTTTGATTACTAAAAACTTCTCGGTTTTAGTATGATGATAATGACCACCTCTGGTAATACCTGGATGCGCTGTAAAAAATGAAAATTGACCACTATCTGGAGTCTTTAACATTTCAACAAATATGCCTCTCGTATCCTCATGCTTTACTAACGAGTATGTAAACTTAGATGTTGGTAAAAATGATAAATATGTAGAATAAAGCGCTCGAATTAATCCAGTTCCAACTGCTAATGTAACACCTGTTTCAACACTATTTTTGAAGCCATTAATAATATTTACAACTTCACCAACGCTAGTATTATATTCAGGTGTTATAGTTTGATAAATCAAGCTTTCTGCTTTATAATTATTTAACAAATGAACAAAGCTATCGACCACATCATCAATATAGACCAAACGCAAAGAAGACAATTTATCATTAATGGTAATAGGTAAATCATTTGCAATATTATGGCAAAACGTCGCGACAGCAGAATTATAATTTGGACGGCTCCACTTACCAAAAACATTTGTTAAACGATAAATGAATACTGGATTATTCGTAATACGATTAAACGCAAGTAATTCATCTTCTGCTAATTTTTTACTAACCCCATATGGATTATCTAACTGAGCTTGTGTTGAAGATGATAAAACCAATGGTATAAATCGTTTAGTTGATTTAATACAATCACATAAAAAAGCAGTTAGATTTGTATTTGTTGTAAATTCTTCAATATTATCTGGTCTATTAACACCAGCTAAATGAAAAATAAAATCTGCCTGAGCAACTAGATCTGCAAGTAATTCTAAGCTATTATTAGCCTTTTTTGTAAACTTAATAATCTCACAATTATTTAATTCCGATAGCTTTATTTGTAAATTTTTACCAATAAACCCATCTGCACCTGTAATTAAGACCTTCACAATTATTCACCCTCAAATAATATATCACAATTACTTGAATCAACAATTTTTCTAATTGATGCTAAGCGTAACAACATCTGTTTAGTACCTTCTAGGTCTAAACGATTAGTGTTGTGCGAATTATAATCAACAAACTCTGTAATTTCCGTATTACCTTCAGCAAAATATTTATCATAATTCAGATCTCTATAATCTGCAGGAACTTGGAAATAGTCACCATGGTCAATAGCACAAGCACGTTCTTCTCGGGTTAATAATACTTCATATAACTTTTCACCATGTCTAGTACCAATGATTTTTGTATCATAATATGGTTCATTTAATAGAGCTTTAATTCCTTGAGCAATATCTTTAACCGTTGAAGACGGAGCTTTTTGAACAAATATATCACCATTATTACCATGATTAAAAGCGTAAATTACCAAATCAACAGCGTCATCAAGAGTCATCATAAAACGTGTCATATTGGGATCAGTAATTGTAATTGGCTGATTATTTTTAATTTGATTTATAAAAAGAGGAATTACAGAACCACGAGAAGCCATTACATTGCCATAACGCGTAGCACAAATAACTATTTTACTGCTATCTAGATTACGAGATTTAGCAACCATAACTTTTTCCATCATTGCTTTTGATATACCCATTGAATTGATTGGATATGCAGCCTTATCTGTACTTAAACAAATCACACGACTAACACCGCATTGAATAGCTGCTTCCAATACATTTTCAGTACCTAATACATTAGTTTTTACTGCTTCTAATGGATAAAACTCACATGATGGAACTTGCTTTAGAGCTGCGGCATGAAATATAAAATCAACTCCGCGGCAGGCATTAATTACACTTTGGATATCTCTAACATCTCCTAGATAAAATTTTAATTTAGGATGATTGAATAATTTTCTCATATCATCCTGTTTTTTTTCATCACGGCTAAAAATACGAATTTCTTTTACATCCATATTTAAGAATCTGCGTAATACCGCATTACCAAACGAACCAGTACCACCAGTTATTAATAAAATTTTCCCATTAAACATATTTAATTTCCCTACTTTTACCTTCATCTTGTTTAAGATTTAAGCTAATTTCTTAAACTTTATTGAATAGTATATTTATAATTTAACTACTTAACATCATTTTTGAGATATATATCTTCATATAATTGATAATATTCATTCGCTATACTATTTGGAGCGTAATTCTTAACGTTGTCTAAACCACCATCTATAACATGATTTCGAAACTCAGCATTACCAATAATTTTCTCTATCCCATTTTTAATGCTTGAAACAGAATAAGGATCTATGATACATACATGACCAATACCAACAATATCTCGCATAGGATAAATATTAGAAGTAACTAAAGCTCTTCCTACAGCTTGAGCTTCCAAAATAGGAAGACCAAATCCTTCAGAGGTAGAAGCAAAAACAACCATATCACATCTTACATAATATTGATAAATTTCTTCCATAGTTAAGTCAAAATAATTTTCATATTTTATATTGTCGTTTTTTAATTTGTCTAAAATATTCTCATTTAATTTACCAATAATAGTTAGTTTACACGAAATATCTTTGATAGAATCAATCACACGCAATAAATTCTTATTTGGTGCAGTACCTAATAATAAAATATTTGTTTCCTTAGAATTAAAGTCCTTAGCTCTAAATTTAAATAATTTATCATTATAACAATTTGATATTACTTTAATATCAGGACATTTAAATAAACTTTGCTGTAACCTTTGCTTAGTAGCACTAGAAATAGTCGTTATATACTTTACACTTCGCAAAGGAATGGTTAAATAAATTATTCTATAAATAAATTTTTTAATACCTTTTAATCTATCACAATAATAATTTATATCGTGCACCGTTAATATAGTTTTATTTTTGGGAAGAAAACAAGTAATGTAATGAATATCACCAGTTACATGATAAACATCAGCATTTAACTTTCTCAAATTTGATGCATCTTTGAGAATATTCTTTGGACCATTAGCATAATATTCAATAATTTCACATCGTTCTTTTAATTGCTCCCTAAAATTAGCAAAAAGACCTTCAATACTAAATGTTCCTGACATTTGTTTTCGATAAATAAAAACTACTTTCATTGGTCTACTCATAATGTTCTTATCAATTCTTATGACTTAACGTATCTATATAATTAGTAGTTTTAATAAACTGTCGTTTTGGATGGTTAAATATTACTGAATCTATATTAATAGATAAATTATCTAACCATTGAACTAAATGAGCTATTACCCCAGATTTATCAGATGGGATACTAACCAATACATTATGAGTTGCTATTCGCGAAATATCCATAAAGATTTTTGAGTAAATAATAGCAGGTGATTCTATAAAAATAAAATCAACGCCAAGAACCTCTTTTACCTTAAATATCATATTACGTAAAGATTCCAATCCCATAACAGATGATTCATTAACCTTAATCACGATATTATTGTTAGTACCATTTAAACTAATCTGGTCCATATTATTTATAACTTGATGCAAATTTACTCCAGAATCATCATTCACAAATGATATATAACATATTTTATTTGTTAAGCTCAATTGATTAATAATTGGTAGCAAAACAAATGATTTACCACACCCTTTATCTATACTACTTACATTACAAATAACACAGTCTTGTCTCGACTCAGATAGTAAAATAAAATATGAATACAATACTTTAAAATAAGGGTAATTTTCTCGATGAGAAATTTTTCTAGTTTTTAAATATGGAATATTAATCAATAGCTTGCTATCTAATAACGAAGGTAATAAATTTGGGTCACTTTGATTAAAAAACACAAAATACATAATTATTAGTAGTTCACAACTCAATAATAAAAATAAGTTTGTTACTATAACTTTTGCAGAAAGAGGAATTGTAACTGGAACAACAGAAGAATTAGCATAAGTTAAAATATCAACAGTAGATGTAATCCCATAATATTTTAAATATAAAACCTGCTCTTTATTTACTAAAGATGTATATAATTCTTGTGCTACATCCACATCTGACTTTAAAGTTACATACTTAGCTTGTTCAGCCGGAAGCTTAGTTAACTGCGAATCTAACTGTTTTACCTTTTCTTCTAATAATTTTTGTTGTTTTAGTAAACTTATTATTAGCGGATGGCTATTTGTATATTGATTACTATATTGATATAACATAATATTTTTCTCAAGCAACTGTAATTCTATTTGTGATTTAGCAGATACATAAGTAGAATTTTGGATATATAAGTCTAAAATTTGATTATTTTCCTGATAATCTACTAACTTATCTTTTGCTTCATCTAAGCTTTTTTTTGCTAATACAACTTGTTGTTGCAAAAAATTTAACATTTGCTTCAAGCTTTGTCTTTGTCGATCAAAAACTTTCTCTCTTAGTTCATCCATAATATCATTAATTATTATTGCTTGGCGTGTTGGATTTATACCAACCATTGAAATATCAATAATCCCAGTATCATTTTGCGATAAACGTCTGGATACTAGCACGGGCTCAACCACAAGATTATTCAACAAATTTTGCTGAACTTGACTCATCATCAATTTACTAATTAAAAAACTATTCGAATAATCGGAACAACTAGATAAATTAATTAATATTTTATTAAATTTAACATCAGTTCCTATATTACCTGACCCAATAGAAGAAGTTCCATTAAATAACTCAAATTTATTATTTTTAATACATTTCAATCTGAATGTTTTATTAATTAATTCTTTTGGAACTGAAAAAGTATCAACCTCTGGAATAGGCTGCTTTACATTACGATTAAATTTACTAACTTTACTATTATTGTTTTGATCTACAACTAAGCTAATATCTAATTTATTTTCTTCTATAACTTTATTTAATATGTACTGTTTCGTTAATAAAGAATATATTACCTCACTATTAACAGCTATACCACTTTGTGTTGCCTTAGGCATTTTCACATCATCAAGAAAATCACTATCGTTATCTATTAAAGATGCTCTATTATTTATTTGCAAAGTACCTGTAACTGTATATTTAGGCGTTTGACGCTTATTCGACATATAAGCATAAACCGTAACTAATATCATCAAAGGAATAAAAACAGCAATAATCAATTTAACATTAATTTTTGCTGTTTGATAGATTAGATTTAAATTTATATTTCTTTTATAGTTTTTCATATTTACTGAGGAACAATCTTGGTACCAACTGGGACTAAATTTGTAACGAACCATAAAGACTGAGCAGTAGTCATTAATGGAATCATAATTCTACCAAACTGAGCAATGCCAGCAGTAGAAACAAATACTATATCATTAGATTTCAGAACAAATGAACTTGCAAATAAAAGATTTGCCGCAGATGTAGCATCTAATCTGTAAACATCAACCATAGAATCATTCACTAAACGCAAAACATAAATATTCTTAACATCTGCTGAAGCAAGGTTAACCCAGCCAGCAGCAACCAACATGGAAGCTAAATCTAATGGAGTATCACTTAAATAAAATGTTTTAGGTGTAGTAACTTCACCCAAAATATAAGATTTTTTACTTCTAAAGGCAACAACTCTAAGTGAAACTTGTGGATCAACAACATATTTTTTAAGCTTACTAGTTAATTCTTTTTTTATCTCTGCTGAATCACGACCTGCCATTTTTATTCTACCAATCATAGGGATATCAGCACCGCCTTCTTCGTCAATTGTATATGAAGAAACACGTATATCAGATAGCATTGACGCATTTGATAATGTGTTATTTACATCATTAATACCATCAGAAAAAGCTGAGCTTTTATCGCCTACAGCTGAGATACCAAGTGGTGAACTAAATTCTGGATGACCCCATACATATAAAACAAATTGATCACCTTTACCTAAGATATAATGATAAGAATCAACTCCATTACCAACTAAAGCTTGACTATCTAATGGTTTCACCTGTAATTTTAATTGAGAATTTGGTAATGACTCAACAATATTCACATTATCAGCTTCTAAAGTAGTTCGTGGCATAAAAGCACAAGATGTCACTAAAGAACTAATAGTAATATAATACAGCAACCTTTTTAGCAAAATATTCTACTTTCCAATATAGATAAATTAATTTCGTATAATTTTAAATTTAGAATAAAACCAATTCTTTCCATACTTCTGAATACGTTCATCAATTATATTTAGCAAAGCTGAAATTATGACCACTAGAAGCATTATATAAATCGCTGATATTAAATAACTAAAACCAAAGTTAGCTAGCAATTTTATCATAATAACACCAGGAATTTCATGAATAATATAAATAGGATATGACCATATTCCTAATAATTTATAAGCCTTATTTTTAAATTTAATATCTAAGCTTGGAAATTTTATAAAAAACAACATGAAAAGTGTAGTTAAAATAATTATATAAACTACTATATTTTCAGCAGACGAAATATCATGTGATATTAAAGAAATTGTTAGATAATACTTACTTGCAACAATGCATGTGAAACCAACTTGTAACCAGATTGCTATCAATCGTAAAATACAAGGTTTAATCTGATATAAAGAAATTGACACCCCAACAGCAAAAAAACAACTCCATGGAAATAAAAAAGACATCTTCCCAAGAAGTGCAATTAAAGCCACATTGAATAATACTACCCAATACATAATTTGCCTTGAATTTCCAAATAAAAACAATAGCGCTGCTATTAAAATATAAAACTTAATTTCCTCACGCAATGACCATGCTTGAGCTACCCATAATGAATATGTAATCTGTTGTCCAAAATAAATACGTGAGAAACCTCTAATAACAAGATCATCAAATAGCATAATTATTTGATTAAATAAATGAAAGCAACTTAGTAAAAGATGATTTAGAGATAACATATTAGTAAAAGCCAATATATCCGGATCAGATGCAACCAAGATTTTTGGCGATAATGTTAACGCTATTATTGCAAATAATAAGCCAAGCCAATATAATGGAAAAATTCTTAATAACCGTAAAAACAGGAACTCATACCATGATCTACCCTGTGCAGATTGCATAATTACAAAGCCCGATATAATAAAAAATATCGGAACCCCTAAATATCCGTATGTAAAAAATTGGCTAATCGATCTACTTACTATAATTCCAAGACCGTCTACGGTACTAGAGTGTCTTACCATAAAATGATAACCCATTACCCACACAGCTGCAAGAAAGCGCACTAAATCTAAAACATATAAGTACTTACCACTTCTATTCATTCATAATTCTCTAAATATCAATCATTATATAAAACTCGTAAATTAAACTCTTGATCATTAATATCATAGGCATACATACTATCAAAACTACAACTTCCCATTAGAGGATTACATAGATTTCTATTAACGGATTTAATAGAGACTCCAGTCCAATTCACAAACAAACTCAAGAAATTAATACCAGTATAATACTTGCGATTCACTACGTGTTTTTTTGCATCATAAGAAGTCATAAAGAAAGGAACATTATAATCCTCAACATATTGATCAGAATGAGCTAACGTTGCAATAGGAGTATTTTTTGAAATAAACCTCAAGCCATGGTCTGGCATATAAATCATCCGCCATTTACTTTTGGATGTGTTTGCCAAATCTACAATTTTTTTTAATAATAGATCCGTATTTTTAATACTTTGTACGTAACAAGAAACTGATTTAGACATAAAAAAGCTTTCAAAATGACCATCTGTTCTTGCACAGAAATCAGGATGAGAACCAATTAGATGAACCACAATTAATTTTTTAGCATGATTACTTGCTAATGCACTCTCAATATATGGGAGCATATCTGAATCTTTTGAATGTCCAAATTCAAAATCTCCTTTACGTAAAAAAACATGCTCTTTGGCATAATGCCCCAATGCTGCAATCGGAGTATCAGAAAGTCCCAAACTTCCTTGATTTGATATCCAATAACTATATATATTAGCTTTATTCGCAAGAGAAATTATGTTATTATTAACTATAGGTCCATCTCTACCTATAGCAGCTAAGGAGTGTAGTAATGAAATAGGTGTATTTGGTCCTGCAGAAAAATAATTCTGATATAAAACTCCATTTGAATCATCCATAAATGGCGTATTATTAATTTTAAAACCTAAAGCGTGAATAAAATCTCGTCGAACACTCTCACCAATAACCAAAATATAAGTATCATAACCATTATCTTTTATATCTACATCGTCCCAAGTATCTGGCTTAGAAGTTAACTGTTGAATGCGCTTTTGCTCTTGGTAAGCACTAGCCGTGGTTTTATACATATTCTCTGAAAAATATAAAAAAGGGCTAAAAATAAAACGCTTATTAAATTTAATACAAAGTAAAATAGAAATTAACATCAAAACAATAAAACCTAACAATATTCTTTTAGTATGAATACTAGTCGCATAATTTAATTTTAACGTCGCAATAAAAATAGAATAACTCAATAATAGTATTGCCAATAAAACATATATTATTGGTATATTGGTAATAAATTCATGTGCTTCATCTAAAGTGGTGTATGCCAAAGAAATAATCATTCCTATATTTGGAGTACCATATAGTATTTGCAATGGCAAATATATAGAAGCAATAAAACCTAGTATAATTACACTATAGCAATATATAATTCGATAATTTATATTCAATAAGCATAATGCTATTATAGTAGTAATCGTTGCATAAGGATGGACAAGCTCAGTAAATGAATAGTCAATTGATACAGCATAAATTATGATTAAAATTAATTTCAAAAACATCAACATATCGCTATCGAATTAAATTTACGAATTAAAATATTCCACATATTAATACTAATTAACCCCCATAGTAAGCCCAATGCAGTACCAATTAAGCAATCTCCTAAAAAGTGGAAATTAAAAACTATTAAACTTAAAAACAAAATAACAAAACCACTTAAACAAATAGTTTTGGTTAAATTAGATCCTAGCATATTTATAATCAACATTAAACTATAGGCAGTGATAAAGCAATGTCCTGATGGGAAACTTAAAAAACCACTTTGAAAAGCCATCCATCGAAATCCAAAATCATATGTATTCCAGAGATTTTCTGGAGAAAAACAAAATAATGGCGAGCACCGTGCAAAAATGGTTTTAAGGCAAAGTTTTAATGCTATCAAAAATATAGAACATACTAATTGATAAACAATAAATAGCAACATAGTTTTTTTAAATTTTGAAAATTTTCTATAAATTGCACTAGCAATAAATAATAATGAAATCCCTAAAATTAAATTTTCTGAAGTTAATATATTATAAACATCAGTATTTTTCTTAATATTATTATATCCACTAATTAAAGTAGGAGTACAATATATATTAATGATATTAAATAAATACTTATCAAAAACAAATATCGCAATAAGACCTAATATAAAAAAAAGTAATATTAGCTTAATATATTTATGATTGTTAATTTGAAATTCATGTATCATGCAAAATCCTACAATTTGATACCTAAAACTTTTTCAATGGAAATCGCTATGGATTCATTATTAACCTTTTTATACATTTCAACTTCATACAGTTTTGCATCAACTAAAAATCTATACCAAAAACCCTGCAAGAAATGAAACGCCAGCCCAGCAAAGCCATCTAAAAATCCACCAGCAAATATATACCGAAAGCAAAAATAAAAAAAGGCACGTATACCACACGGTAATTTATTATAGATATTCTCTTTAATAAATCTTTTAACTCCAAATGGAGCTTTCATACTCAACCCACTAGTAGTTATTAATCCATACTTTTTATTCAAAATATCAACTACTTCACGCGAAGAGTAGTTATTATGCTTATTGACCCACCAAGTTAAGCTATTTAAGTTATGATCAATAATATAACCTCTAAATGTTGCTGTATTGCCTGTTAATTGAATATGTTCATCCATCCACCTGGTTTCCATTTTTCCATATCCATGTCGCCACAAACGTAACATTTTTATATTAACTGCACCATGTTGTATAATTTTACCTAAAAATACACGCCTTAAACTACAATATATACCAGTAATATCCGTAGACAAAGATGATAATTTTTCTTTAATATCTATTGCAAAATCATCTGATAAATACTCATCAGCATCAATACGCATAACCCAATCAGTATCTGCTGGTAAGTTTTGCATTCCATACTGAAATTGTTGTGAATAATTAACCCAAGTATTTTGTAAAACCTTAGCACCTAATGAATTAGCAATTTCAACTGTTTTATCTGTTGAGAAGCTATCTATTAACAAAATATCAGTAGCAATACCTTGTAACTTTTCTAAGCACCGTTTTATATGAATTTCTTCATTAAATGTCATAACAATTGCAACTATCTTCATATATTACCTAAATAAATACCTTTCAATTAGCTTCCAAATATAAATAAACAATCAATTAACAGTAATTTATTTTACAGCAAAATATTTATGCAAAAATGTTTTACCAATTTTTTGAATTGGACGGTCAAAATAGTTATCAGCAAAAGCAGCAATAACAATAATCAAACACATTGTGCCAATAATCAAAATATTTATATCTAGATTAAATTTATCGTGCATATACTGTATAAAAAATAAACCTGGATACTCATGCAAAGCAAAAATAGGATACGACCAAGCACCTAAATTACGAAAAATTTTTTTTGCAAAAAATTGATCAAATTTAGGATAATGAGTAATAAAGATAAAAAAACCACATAAAAATATTAATTCAATCGCAAGAACATCTCCAAGTGCAAATGAAAATGGATTTATCACTGAATCTTGATGTTCAAAATAATAATTTCTTTCAACATAAACTGTAAATAAAGTTTGCAAAATTAATACAGCCAACCAAAATCCGCCGCCTCGTTCACGATATAAATAAATTGCAATCCCCATAAGTATATACTCACACCATGGATAGCCTACAATATTCGCATGTAATGTAAAGTATAATACAGCTGAAATAGGTAATAACCAAAATATTTTTGACTCTATCTTTGTAAATAACGTTAGCATCACCATAATAATAAAATAAAATTTGAGCTCCTCACGCAATGACCAAGCTTGACCAACCCACAATAATGATTCAAGGTGCAAATTGGGAAAAATTATTTGCAGTGGCACGCGTATAAACTGTAATAAATATTGATTCATCATATCAATAATACGCATATACCAATCACCATGAAAAAATATATTCGTTACATCCTTTAAAATTGGCTCAAAAAACAAAATTTCTTTAGGGAAAACTAGAAAACAAATAATTACTAAAATAACACCAAGCCAATATACTGGCATAACACGTAAAAGCCTAAGTAAAATAAAACTTTTCCAATCTCTATTTACTGATGACTGCATAATTACAACACCAGATATAATAAAGAAAAATGGAACACCCAATTTACCAAACGCAAAAATATGGTGAAGAACGCTATTAATAACCATACCATGTAAAGCAAATTCTTCTGTATGAGTCCAAACAAAATGGTATCCCATAATCAAAACTGCCGCCAAAAATCTCATAAAATTAAGTATATTTAAATACTTAGATTTAGTCGCCATTTACATCCCCAATAATCTAATAAATATACTTACTGATTAATTGATAATTCACGTTTTAATACACCTGATAGTATCTTAGAATGTTCAATTTGAGCACTCTCATTCAAATGATAAAATGTATCATAAAAACTCTCTCTACTATACATGCTATTGCTTGGTAGTTCTAAAAAAGAAGCTCCATTTTTTTTATAAAAGCTCTTTATGCACTGCATAGCTTTTATATCATCTTGAGATAGTTTATCGTTAAAAGTCGTTGGAAAACTACCATAAACCTGACCACCCAAGCTATGTACATATTTAATATAATTTGCAATGATTTGCTTGTCATAATTATCTTCACATGCCTCAAGCATTGGTCTTGCAGGCTCCAATGATGCAACAAAACTGGCATAATCTTTACCATTCTCTTTAGTATGGTTCATCATATCACCTTCTATATTCAAATTACTAACAGTAAACCTCATTTTAAATCCAACTTTAACTAGCAAGTTTTCTAAAATAGAACTAGCAACATATCTTAAATCTTTAGAGAAAATTGCATATAACAATTTTTCAGAACCAAATTTAGATAAATATTTTTGATCATTTTCAATTAAGTTTACATTACTACCAATTGATTTAAGCTCTTCGCTTTCTGAACTAGAATAAAAATTATATTCAAGCGGTAAAATTACATCTACATTTGGAGTCAAAACTTCTTTTGATTTTTCTAAAATATAATCTAATCCTAAACCAGCAGAAACAGCAAAATTGATACATTTTCTATGTAGATTAGTTTCAATAGTTGCACAGCTATGACTAAAAATCCCATTGGAACCTGCAACAATTACAATAGAGTTATGATTGTCTGAAGCATTAAAATATTCAATTTTTTTATCATACGCAAGTTTACTCCATCCAATAGTAAGCGGTTTATTAAAAACAAAAGCCATCAAAAAAACCATCATGACTACAGATAAAAGAGATGTCAATATAAATATAAAAATATTACGCATAATTATTAAAACCTGAAGTATAAAAACTCAGAATTATTTTGGCCAAAAAATAAACTTTGAATTACGAAATAAAAAATAAAGATATTAATAATCGCCATTTTGCGAATACTCATATTATTTGAATTTTTTGTAAATAATACCATATAAAATGATACAAACATAATTAATGCCATTTCTACAGTTCCCAAAACTGTTCCATCCCCTAGGTATTTCAAAGTACCACTACTAGATATATGAGAACGAATAAAACTAGGTAATAAGTTAGACAACTGAGTTTGCAACGCAATACCATTAAACCCACACATACCTGTAACTATGTGTACAGCATCGCCCCAAGAATGAGCTCTAAAAAACACCCATGCAACATTTACAAAATTAAAAGTAATAAACCATCCTATTACTTTATTTAATTTAAATCCGAGCTTTGACCATAATCGATGAATGGCCAAGGCCAGCCCATGTAAAGCCCCCCAAAAAACAAATGTCCAACCAGCGCCGTGCCAAAGCCCACCCAATAAAAAAGTTAAAAATAAATTAAAGTATGTTCTAAAATCTCCACATCTATTTCCACCTAATGGTATATATAAATAATCTCGTAAAAACATGCTCAATGTAATATGCCATCTACGCCAGAAATCTTGAATATTAGTTGCTTTATACGGAGAATTAAAATTTATTGGCAACCTGATATTAAACATTATCGCAGTTGCTATTGCCATATCAGTATAACCGCTAAAATCAAAATATAATTGAAATGAATAAGATAAGGAAGTTGACCATGCTTCTAAAAACGATAAACCAATAGGATGATTAAACCCATTATTAGCCCATATAGCAAAAGTATCGGCAAGAACAATTTTTTTAAATAGACCAATTATAAATAAAAATAATCCAATTGATACATTATTTATATTAACTTTCTTATTTTTAGTATCAGAAAACTGAGGCATCATATCAGTATGATGCAAAATAGGACCAGCCAATAAATGTGGGAAAAAAGTAACAAATAAAAAATAATTACTTAACTTAGTTTCTTTCACTTTCCCATAATAACAATCCACTAAATAGGCTATTTGTGTAAAAGTAAAAAAACTTATTCCAAGAGGTAATATTATATCCAACATAGGATAATGTGTTTTAAATACTAAATTAACATTATCCAAAAAGAAATCTACATATTTATAGTATGATAATAATAATATATTAAATACTACGCCAGAAACTAATAGCTTATATTTAGTTAATCTACGGCAAATATTAATTTGATTTGTAATTAATAAAAACCCAAAAGTATAATTTACAATTATAGATAACAAAATCAGTGGAAGATAACGAATATTCCAGTAACTATAAAAAAACAATGATGCTAAAACCAAAAACCATATAGCTAACGTTCTTTGATTCATTTTATTCAGCGCAAAATAGCCTGCAAAAGCTATTGGCATAAATAAAAAAATAAATTCCCAACTATTAAATAACATTATTATCCTACTATATAATTCTAATCTAAAACAATAAAATCTGGTTTATTCTCTATTTGAGGATTAACCACCCAATCATACATTTGATTCATCTTATCGCGAACAACTTTCCACGAGTAATTTTGTTCAATAAGTTTTACACCATTTTGACCCAATAATCTTAATTCCTCAGAACTCTTTGACATCATTATGTCCATACCATTTGTCAAGGATTCAACATTAGTGTCTACCCAAGCTCCAGCATTATAACTATTTAGTTCTTCCCAAGGTGCACCACGAGTTACAATACAAGGAATACCTAAAGCAAGAGCTTCGGCTACCGAAATTGCAAAATTCTCACTGTAGCTGGACAATACATAAATATTTGACGTCACATACTCAAGGATCTTTTCATCACCATACACCGCATCTTGAAAAATTACTCTTTTTAAGTTTAATTCTGATGCCATCTTTTTTAATTCATCTAAATAACCATAGTTATCAGGTCCAACGATTTTAAGTTGCCAATCCACAAATTTATTTTGAACATTATGCCATGCCTTTAGCAACAGATCCAAACCTTTAATTGGATGTATCCTACCTAAAAATAACAAAGTTTTCATGTTATTTGTATTACTAACAATTGATTCTATAGTTGGAATATCCATACCACTTGGAATAATTGCAATTGCTTGTTTATAGCCCATTCTACGAATATCCTCATATTCAAGCAATGAAGTTGCATGAAAACAACTTGTAGGCTCTAAAGCTGGTTTTTGTAATAATGGCCAAAATATTTTTTTAATCTTTGATCCACTCTCCCAAGCTTCTTTTGCAAAAGTTCCATGAGGAGATGTAATAAGAGGTAAACCATATTTTTTTGCAATTTTCCCAGCATAAACATTTGGCATCATCCATAAACCATGATTATGAATTAAATCAATTTTTCCGGCTTTGGCATGCTCATCTAAAAAATTATACATTTCTCGAGAACGCCCCAATTTTGCTGGACCAAAACTTGGTTTACAACTAACAGAAAAACTTGGCAGATGAAGATTTTCTTTAAAATCAGAATCAACCAATTTTACATTATTGAATAAACTAATTTCTTCATACATTCTACGAACTAAATAAGATGTTCCCTTAGCTTCATCTCCAATAGAATGAATCGTCGCATATATATTCATATTTTATCTCTTAAACAAACTATCTTATTTCTTTATGATTATAAATCAATTTTTGGATAATAATTACCATAGGAACTACCCTAACTAGCAAAACAATAATTGCATCTAAATTAATTTCAGCAATAGATGAGATCATTCCAACTAAAACAAGAGTTAACAAAGAACCTGAACATGTGAGCCATGGTTGAAAAATTTCACGTACAACTCTTTGCAAAACCCCTAAAAATAAAAATCCAACAAAAGTAAGCCAATAAGTACCGCCAATATATAAATATGTTAATGTCCCCATTGCGGTGGATGAAAAAGAGTATGGCATTTTCATAATAACCTGTGTATACCAAATACCTAAATTCTGAACTGTTTTACCTGCCCAAATAAATCGTGGTATCCATGCATATAATGGAGATAAAATAATATCACTAATAACATCAGGTGAACTATCAGGCATATCACCATCTCGTTTATCATAATAATCAATTCCATAACCACCAATTTGTAGCATGCTAGTTCTTGACATTATTTTTAAATATGTTGGGGCTGAATGATCATCAGGACTATATGATGCGCTATTTATCTCATTTTGTGTTGGGAAAAACATTATTCTAGAGATTTGAACTAAAGATGTACTAGGAAATGCATCATTTGCAGAATCACGAATAGCTCTAAATCTTTCTACTAATGGATATGCAGCGCTAATAGATACAACAATGCAAACCAACCAAACCAAGCTCATTTTACCGGTTCGTGCATATTGACATAGTAAAACCAGGATAAATGGCATCATTACGGCTGATTTAAAACCAGTAACAAATCCACCTAAATATACTTCCATAATAATGGTAAAATAAAATAAAAATTTTACCATCTTATTTGGATAACTATCTCGATAATATTCTAATGCAATAATAATTACTGATAATTTACCCAGAGATGCCAATAAATTAAAATATTGAGTATAAACAGCAGCCTTCATAATTGCTTTATATCCAGCAGCATAGCCATAAATACCCATTTCTAATTGTAATAGCCGACTAAGAACGCTTACTAGCATAATGATAATAAAAACATTTAATTTTAATTTAGCATCATGTACAAAATATCGTTGCCGCAAGTTATTACATATTGAACTATCAACTACATTTAATGAAAACTCTGACCAATAACCAATCCACATTCCACCAGCTGCGATGATGGTTAATAACTCTAACTTAACCATACTAGTAGTAATGATTGGATCAATACCAACTGCTCCCACAGTAGCTACAGGTAAAAAATAAAGAATATTGTTTATTCCATAGTATAAACCAAGTGTCATCAAAGAACATTGAAAAACTGGGTTAATTAGAAACCTTCTAGAATCATATAAATATAATCTAACAGACTCAGCAAAAAGATAAACTAATAAAATAGAAGTTAATAAAATTAAAGTTGCTTCGTTAGATAAAATACCAGCAATACTCAAATAGTACCCACCTAATGATAATGTAAATACTACTAAAAAGAATGCTGCTGGGGAAATTCTAAGGCTTACCATTTTTATACAATTGGAAAACCACTAGCACTACCATCTAAAGTTTTTATAATTAAATTTAGCCTATGTTCATAAGTATGTTCAAGATAAGCTCTAGCTTTTCCAGCTGTAGCAATTTTTTCACGTAACTCTGGATGTTCTAGGTAATATTTAATTTTTTGATGCATCTCAGATAAACTCTTATAACTAACAATTTCTTCGCCATCTTTAAATAATTGAGCTAAGCCACTTCTCCAATCTACCATTTGAAAAGCACCTATTCCAGCAGCTTCAAAAGTTCGAACATTAACACCTATCACTTCACCAAAATACAAATTATTCAAAACAATTTTTGCACCTAAGAATGCTTTAGCTTTTTCTTCATTATGAACTAACTTGCATTGAAACTTGCCAAATAATTTTTTTTTAGGCATCCATAAAGGAGGCTGTGGTCCCCAAATTTTTACATCATAGTCAACTAAATGATTATAATATGCAACGCGCCATGAATGTGCATTTCCAGCGGTAGTGATATCACAGTTATATTTTGCATCTATGCTAGAATTACCACTTAATTTATGCCTAGCTGGATTAAAACATTCTGGCATATAATAAAGGGGGGTATTTAAAACACCAAACATTGCTTGAATTATAAAAGGATCTTTAAAAAAGATCGCATCATAATCACAATTCATAAAAAATGCTTTATTAAAATTTGCCAACGTATCAGGAAACCATAAACATATTTTGGCATTAGTAATTTCTTTTATTTGTCTAACTTCATCAGGCATCAACAAATCATGAGCACAAATAATATAAGTTAAGTTATGTTGTGAAACTACATTTATTAGTTTTTTTGTTCTCTTTTGCCTATAAAATGACACTTGATTGGCAAATCCACTAATCGTGCGAATACCTTTATTAAAAATATTCACTAATTTATTACCACTATATAATGGTAAATATTCTGTAGAATGTTTAATTACTTTATATTGCATAGCCTGTAAAGTCTCCGCAATATGCAAACCAAAGTCTTCGGTTTCAAATGTTCCTATAACTAATATCTCTTTCACCAAAACTCCTAAATATGCTACCTAGCTAATCTAAACATAACAAATACACGCTTCTTTACATCAATATCTAAATTTACCCAAGAAAAGTAAATACCCAATAGTGTACTAATTAATGCAACACAATAAAACCAAATATCATTACCTAAAAAGTTATCTGAGTGTAAATATACATCCAAAATAAGAAATAATATCCCAGGCAATAAACTCAAATAATTATACCAGAAAAATAAATTACACTTGATCTCATATGCTGCCATAACTTTAGGAATAAAGTAATTTGTATTAACAACTAGCATCAAAATTTCAGAAATAAGTATTGCATAGCCCACACCATCAAGACCATACATTTTTAATAACACATAACTAAGAATGATAACCAAAACACCTCTAATTAGGCCTGAAATAATTAAATATCGAGAATGATTAATTCCATTCAAAAAGACATTAAATAATGAATTATAGGCATAAAACATAGTTGAAACAAATAATAATACCAGTAACTCTAGATCTAAAACTAGACTATGTTTAGTCCAAATATTATATAAACTACTAATAAATGGGTATAAAATTAAAATTGACAAGTTAACTAAGATACTCATTAATATAATATGCAATTGATGAACTTTTCGAAATTTGTCCATTTCTTTAGTTGCATAAAATCTAACAACATCAGGCAAAAGAGGTGCTGTTAATACATTAACCGCAGTAATCCATAAATTATTCATAGTTCGCATAGTTGTATAAGCTGGAATAGCAGCGACATTAATCACTAAGGAAACTAATATAACAAGCCAACTGGTGCCACCTTGCTGAATTACTCCATTAACGGTCATTGGCATTGAATTAAATATATCTTTTACTCCAACTTTCACAGTTGCGCCAGATAACCAAGGACTCATTTCTTTTAATTTAATCTTTATATAAATAGCTGAAAATATATAAATAAACGCTTGCGAACTAGCAAACATTATTGCAGTATGAATAATATTAAAATTATAATATGCTGAAGCTAATATCGCAATATTTTGCATAACTTGCAAAACTAACATCCACCATAACAATTGGTATAACATACCAACGGTTATTAGCATCCGATGTAATATACCAATATAAGAACAAAATACAGCCCAAAATAAGCAGATGATAAATAATCCAATTATTGAATTTTTATCAGATAAATTAAAGCTTATGCTTGGAAATAAATTATAATTAACTATATAATATAGTAATGCGACAAGAATAACTTGAATAAACCCAAGCAATGCTATGCCATATACAGAAGATGCCATTATTTTGTGCATTTTCAGCTTATCTTGATGATATAAAATATTTAATTTATTACCAATATAAGTATTGTACCCACCATCAATAGCCCTAAGTAAAGTAAAAGCTGCCGATACAGACAACCATGTACCATACATGGTATTGCCCCAATAATGTAAGCAAATTGGAACTGTAGTTATTTGTAAAAGAATATTTAGAACAGTCGATAGAATAGAAACTGACGATGTCTTAATAAACCTATTTTCCACCTGATTAGACATAAATACCCACCTAGAGGTTTTTAAAATTTGTGTGTATTAGCAATTATTAAAATATTACGTTCTTAAACCACTAGGTAGCGCAAAAACCATATGCTCTTCAACTACATTAAGTGTTTCAGTTGAGCTAAAGCCATACGATTGCAATTTTTTAATCACACCTTCAACTAATACCTCTGGTGCCGAAGCTCCTGCAGTCAAACCAACTATAGATACTCCGTCCAACCAATCGCATTGTATTTCATAATCAAAATCAATAAGATATGAACGAACTCCTAAATTTTCTGCTAGTTCTTTTAAACGATTAGAATTAGAGCTTGTTTTACTGCCAATAACAATTATTGAATCACAAACTTTTGCCATTTCTTTAACAGCATCTTGACGATTTTGTGTAGCATAGCAAATATCTTCATTTTTAGGTAAGCGTAAATTAGGATAAGAATCTTTTAATTTTGCTATAATTGATTTAGTTTCATCTACAGACAATGTAGTTTGGGTAACAACTGCAACTTTTTCTGCTTCTCTTGCTATTGGCAAACTATCAACATCATTCTCATTCTCAATTAGATAAATTCCACCATCAACTTGCCCCATAGTACCTTCTACCTCTGGATGCCCTTTATGACCAATCATAATAATTTCATATTGATTACGATGAAGATTTTTTAATTCAACATGTACTTTACTTACCAATGGACATGTAGCATCAAAAATCATAGTCAAATTTTTTTCTTCTGCTTCTTTGCGAACTGATAAAGGAACACCATGTGCAGAATAAACTAAAATTGCTCCTTCTGGTACATCTTTTATTTCTTCTATAAAAATAGCTCCACGATCTTTCAATTCATCAACTACGTATTTATTATGCACAACCTCATGGCGAACATATACGGGTGCACCATATTTTTCTAAAGACTTCTCTACGATATTAATCGCTCGATCAACACCTGCGCAGAAACCGCGAGGATTAGCTAATATTATTTTTTTCATGATTTTTTGCTAAAAAATAAACTTTCAATAACCAGTAATGCTACACCTACACAAATGCAACTATCGGCAACATTAAATGCTGGCCAATGGTAAGATCCAACATACCAATCAACAAAATCAGTTACTTTACCATGCTGTAATCTATCAATTAAATTACCCAATGCACCAGACAAAATTAGACTAAATGCAAATCCTGAAACTGCAGTATATGTCTTCTTCAAAATAAAATAAATGATGCCTAGAGATACAGCAACAGCGATAGCTCCAAAAAACACTTTTTGCCAACCGCCTTGATTTGCTAAAAAGCTAAATGCTGCACCCTCGTTATAAACTAAAGTCCAATTCCAAAATGGCAAAAATTCTTTTACCTGAAAGTCAGCAAAATTAGCACGAACTATTGACTTAGTCCATTGATCAACTAAAATCATAATAACAGCTAAGGCTAATAAGCCAAAACGACACTTCATTGTTTTCATAAAATACTATCCATTTAAAAACCTTAATTGTAGCTATGTGTAGTTATTATTACAACATAGCCGCTTTATTAATTATGCAAATTTACGAATTTCACCATTACCAGAAACATTATCAACACAACGTCCACAAATAGTTGGATGAGTTGCATCGTTCCCCACATCATTAGAATAATGCCAGCAACGTTCACACTTAACAGCTTCACTAACTTTAACTGTAACAGCGTTACTATTTGCTTTAGTCAAATTAATTTTTGAAACCATATACGCAAATTTCAAATCACTATCAATACTCGATAAAAGTGGATATAATTCGTCATCAGCAGAAATATTTAATTCAGCCTGTAAAGAAGCTCCAATTAGACCCTCTGCACGTTTTGCTTCTAGCTCTTTCAAAACAATACTGCGGAAATCTTGTAATTTAAACCACTTGTCTAATAACTCACCTGATTTATTAATCATAGGCAATTTATGTTGAATATGGAATAGAGTTGAATCATTCTCATTGCCAACTAATACTTCCCAAGCCTCATCAGCAGTGAATGCTAAAATAGGTGATAACATACCAAGCAAAGCTTTTGTAATATGATATAGAGCCGTTTGTGCTGAACGACGTGCGTGACCATCTGCTTTGGAAGTATATAATCGATCTTTTAACATATCCAAATAAAAGCCACCAAGTTCTTCAGAACAGTATCCGACTAGCTCTTGAACTATTAAATGGAATTGGTAAATAGGATATAATTCATCTACTATCTTACTTTGTAATTTAGTTGCATAAGCAATTGCATAACGATCAATTTCAATCATATCATCAATTGCTATCGCATCTTTATTAATATCAAAGTCATTAAGATTTGCCAATAAAAAACGTAATGTATTACGCACACGACGATACGACTCACTCATGCGTTTCATAATCTCTTCCGAGAATGCAATATCACTAGAGTAATCCGTTGATGCTACCCACATACGCAAAATATCAGCACCAAACTTATTAACACCATCTGGAATTGAAACAATATTTCCTTTAGATTTAGACATCTTATAGCCTTGCCCATCAACTAAGAATCCATGTGTTAATATTTGTTTATATGGTGCATTACCATTAATTGCTGCACCGGTTAATAATGATGTTTGAAACCAACCACGATGTTGATCTGATCCTTCAAGATATAAATCAATCGCGGGCTCATTTGGAGCTAAATTATTTTTTTGTAATTCTGGACGTGTGCCAACAACTGTTAAGTGTGTAGTCCCAGAGTCAAACCATACATCAATAGTGTCTTTTAATTTTACATAATCAGTTAAATTAAACTCAGATAATTCTTCAGCTTTTAATTCAAACCAAGCATCGATACCCTTTAATTCAATTTTTTTAGCAACTGTTTCCAAAATAGCATAACTATCTGGATGTAATTCTCCTGTTTCTTTATGAACAAAGAATGTCATTGGGACACCCCAGGTACGCTGACGAGATACACACCAGTCTGGACGATTTTTAATCATAGCTTCTAGACGATTACGTCCCCACTCTGGAAAGAAAGACGTCTCATCAACTGATACAGAAGCTTTTTCACGTAATGTTTTACCATCAGCAACAATCTTATCCATACCAATAAACCATTGTCCTGTAGTACGAAAAATAATCTTATTTTTATGACGCCAGCAACAAGGATAACTGTGTGTTAAATCTGCTTTATTCATCAATCGTTGACGATCACTTAATACTTCAATAACCTTAGCATTTGCAGCAAATACATTCATGCCAGCAAAAAACTCGGTAGTTGAAATATAACAGCCATCATTACCAACTGGATTATGTAAATCTAGTCCATATTTCACGCCAACCAAATAATCATCCATACCATGAGCAGGTGCTGTATGTATTAATCCAGTACCAGCATCATCTGTTGCATGATCACCTAATATCATAGGAACCTGACGATTATAAAATGGATGCTCAAATTTAACTAGCTCTAAATCAGAACCTTTTAACGTAGCAGCAACCTTACCTTCAGTAATAAATGAATAACGTTTTAACACATCTTCAACTAAATTTTTAGCTACAATAATATAATCACATTCTGTTGCGACTAAAGCATATTCAATCTCATTACCAGCACAAATTGCCTGATTTGCAGGTAGTGTCCAAGGAGTCGTAGTCCAAATAATTGCATAGATAGACTTATCTTCTGGCAACTCTACACCAAATTTATTAGCAAGAGCATTACTATCAACAGCCTTAAAAGCAACATCAATTGCAGGAGATTGTTTATCATGATATTCAATCTCAGTATCAGCTAATGCAGACCCACAATCTATGCACCAATAGACGGGTTTCACACCACTAAATAAATAATCTTTTTTATAAATTTCACCTAAAGCACGTACAATACCAGCCTCAGTTTTAAATTCCATAGTTTTATATGGGTTATTCCAATCACCAAGTACGCCCAAGCGAATAAAATCTTTCTTTTGTTGTTCTATCTGACCATTTGCATATTCTCGACATTTATTACGAAAATTACTAGGATCCAAATTTTTACCAAATTGTTTTTCAATATTTAACTCAATCGGCAAGCCATGGCAATCCCAACCTGGTACATAAGGAGCATCAAAACCAGCTAGCGTTTTACTACGAATAATAATATCTTTTAAAATTTTATTCGATGCATGTCCTATATGTAATTGTCCATTTGCATATGGAGGCCCATCATGTAAAATAAACTTGTCACGACCCGCACAAATTTCACGGATTTTTTCATAACGCTTTTGCTTTGTCCACTTTTCAAGCATTTGCGGCTCACGTTTGGCTAAATCACCACGCATAGGAAACGTAGTATCTTGCAGATTTACTGTATTTTTATAATCCATTTTTATTCCTGTATTTGTGCAAAGAAATCTCTTGCATCTTGCATATCTTGATGTATTTGATTAAATAATGTGTCCAAATCGGTAAATTTTAATTCCGGACGCAAATAATATAGAATTTCAACTGACGCAATTTTACCATATAAATTTAAATCCACATCTAGCAAATGGGCTTCAACTTTATAAACCTTTCCATCACCAACAGTTGGATTTTTACCAATACTAATTACACCATTATAACGGTGTCCATCTATATAAACAAACCCAACATAAATCCCCCAAAGCACTGGGCGAATCTTTCTTAATTCAAGATTAATTGTAGGTACACCATACTTACGTCCAATTTGATTACCATAAACCACTCTTGATGTATAACTTATATTATGACCCAAATACTTTTTAATTAAAGACAAATTTTGTTCACTAGCTAATTCACGAATCAATGAACTAGAAATTCTTACATTATCATAGCAAACTTCAGAAAACTCCTCACAATCAATTCCTGCATCTATAATATCATGAATACTACCACTTGCCTTATTACCAAAATGAAAGTCATGACCAACAAGCATATGAGATACTTTTAATTTCTTTTTAAGAATTTGGTCGATAAACTCTTCTGGAGAAAGCTTCGCTAAATAACTATTAAAGTGAAGTACCACTACCTCGTCAACTAAGTTAGTTTCCGCCAAAACTCTAATTTTATCTCTAAGTAACCCAATTCTTGGCAACCTTAAGGTATTAACTTGATCAGCAAAATACTCTCTAGGCAAAATATCAAACGTGATAACTACACGCCAAGCATTATATTCTTTGCCTTTACTATCTAATTGCCTTAAAAGCTTCTTGTGACCTTCATGGACTCCATCAAAGTTACCAATTGTAGCAATAACTTTAGTAGCTTTTTCTAGATTTATACTATTATTTAATTTAATTCTAAACATTATATTTGCTAAATAAAAAAACCCATACTATTTATATGGTATGGGTTTATTAAAAAGTAAATATTACTTCTGAGAAGTCACATTAACATTAATTTCAACTTTACGATCTGGAGCCATACAAGCCTCTAAATCTGCTTGTTCTTTCTTTAATGTAGAAAGTTCAGCTTTCAATCTTTGTTTATCTTTTTTAACTGTTGATTTTTTAAGTTTTGTTTCAACTGCTGCAATCTTAGAGTTCTTATCAGAACCTAATCTAGTTACACATTCTTTAGAAACAACAGCATCTTTTTCACCCATACCGCGAGCGTTGATTATATCATCTTTAACCCCAATACTGCTGATGAAATCTTTAACTGCATGTGCACGATTTTCTGATAATTTTTGATTATATTCATCAGAACCAAGTGCATCGGTATAGCCAACTATTTCCATAGAGTTAATAGAAGATGACTCAGGTAAATTATTTAAAAGTCCAAGCAATAACTGCTTACCATTTTCAGATAAAACAGAACTATTAAATGCAAATAATTCTTGAGTAGACTCGTTAAATGTAATCATAGTTGGTACTGGCTCTGGATCAGGCTCCGCAACATAGCCATCACATCCATCTGTTGCATAGTCTGGTCTATAATATTGATTATGAACACAGCCACCATATTGATCTTTAACTACAGTCCCAGATCCACTTGCACCAGGAGATGCTACGTATCCAGGGAATGCGCCTATATCATCGGCAAAACTAGTTAAAACAGCGAATCCCAAACACATGCCTATAAATAATGACTTCAACTTCATAATAGCTTTCTTTCCGCAAAATTAATCTTTTATAATATCGCGTTATTATAAACCATGCATTATTTATGTTATATGCTTTTGGCAAAAATATCATTCATCCATGTTGCTATATCTTTTATTTCTTCGTAACATAAACTATGTTCCATATGATACTCTTTCCAAGTAAAATCTAGCTTAACACTCTGTAAATATTGAGTTGCATTCTTAGCATAATCAATTTTCACAACTGGATCTACTGTCCCATGGCATATTAAAATAGGTAATAAATTCCGGTGTTGTAAATTTTCACTCTTGATTAAAGATGTCTCTGGCAAATAGCTAGATAGTACTAATAAACCACCTAAAGCATGCTTACTATTTAATGCGGTATAATATGCTATAACGCCACCTTGAGAAAATCCAGCAATTATTATTTTATTTGCAGGTATACCACCTACAATTAACTCTTCGATTAAAGTGTTAATTTTATCAACATTTGCCACTATTCCATTAGCATCTACTTCACGATTTAAGTCATTAAAATTTAAGATATCATACCAAGCCCGCATTTTAAAACCATTATTAATCGTTACAGGTATAACTGGAGCATTTGGGAATATAAACTTTATAGAAGAATCTAAATTTAATTCTGGAACAACTTGTACAAAATCATTATAATCAGCTCCTAATCCGTGCATCCAAATTACTGCACCAATAGGATTTTCATCTTTTTTATTTAAAATTACTTTTGTTTCTAAACTAGACATCTTTTATTACCTCTTCTATCTTTTCTAATATATCATTTGTATATTGTCTAAACACAACTGTTTTCATACGAGACTTATCGCCTGACACTATTTCTATTTGCCACTTAGATAAACTAAATTCCTTAATAAAAAAGTTCATTACAGCTTTATTAGCAGCTCCATCAACAGGAGGTGCCAGAACCTTCAACTTTAATCGGTTATCATGAATACCACATAACTGAGATACTTTTGCTCCAGGCTGAACATAGATATTTATATATAGCTGATTAGATTTTATATAAAATAACTCGTTCATTATTTTAATTTAGCAAATGCTTTTTCTGCTTTAAATAATGTCTCATTAATTACTTCCTCGGAATGGCTTGCACAAATAAAACCCGCCTCATACATGCTTGGAGATAAGAATATACCATCATCAAGCATCAAATGGAAAAACTGCTTAAATAAATCCAGATTAGCATCTTTCACCTCTTCGAAACTAACTGGGATATTTTCTGCAAAATAAAACCCAAACATGCCACCAACATAATCAGCATTAAAAGTAATATTTGCTTTTTTAGCTATATTCACTAACCCATCAGTAAGTTGTTTATTTCGAGCATTAATATTTTCATAAAATCCATCTTTTTGAATAAGTTCTAAATTAGCTAGCCCTGCTGTTACGGCTAATGGATTCCCTGATAATGTTCCAGCTTGATATACTCCACCAATTGGTGCTAAGCAATCCATAATTTCTTTTTTACCACCGAAGCCAGCCAAAGGCATTCCACCACCAATTATTTTGCCTAGTGTAGTAAGGTCTGGCGTAATCCCCAATAGGCTCTGCGCAGAACCTAAAGCTACACGAAAACCAGTCATAACTTCATCAAAAATCAAAACGCTTTTATGAGATGTACATAACTCTCTTAATTTGGTAATAAAATTTTCTTGCGGACGAACTAAATTCATATTTCCAGCAAATGGTTCAATCACCACGCATGCTATCTCATCTGCATATAATTTAAACGCATCTTCTAATCCCGTAACATCATTATACTCCAGCACTAAGGTATGTCGTACTGCCTCTTCAGGAATACCTGCACTGCTTGGATTTCCAAATGTTTGTAATCCAGAGCCAGCCTTAATTAATAAACAATCACTATGTCCATGATAGCAACCATTAAATTTAATAATATATTTTTTACCTGTATATCCACGCGCTAAACGAATTGCAGACATTACAGATTCTGTACCAGAACTAACCGCACGAAATTTTTCAATACTTGGCATCAAATTGCAAATTTGACGAGCAAATTCAACCTCAAGTTCAGTAGGTGTTCCAAATGAAAAACCATTATGTAGTGCATTACTTACTTTTTCAATAACATATTCATTAGCGTGTCCAACAATATTTGCACCCCATGAAGATACGTAATCAGTATATTTTTTACCTTCACTATCATATAAATAACAATCTTTGGCTTTAGTAGTAAAAAACGGTGTTCCACCTACTGAATTAAATGATCTAACTGGTGAATTAACACCACCAGGTATATATTGTTTGGCTATTTCAAAATTTTTTTCTTTATTCATTTCATACCTAAAACATTATTTTTTATTAACAAATACTTAAACATGATACTAATTAAAAAACTATTTCAACATGTACATATAAGTACATAAGAAAGTATTTTAAAAGTATGACAGCGTATAAAGCTGAAAGATAAATATAAGTATACTCGAAGTATTTCAGATTTAGACTAGGAATACTAATTAAAAATTGTTTCAAAGTGTACATATAGTACATGAGAAAATATTTTTAAAAGTATGACAACGTATAAAGCTGAAAGACAAAGAGTATTAGTAGGCTTTTTCTAATTGAGCTATATTAAGGTCTAAAACCTTCTTACCAATTCCTATAAAAAATATCTCTGCTGTCATCTTTTTACCTTCAGCAAATAATTTCAATATCTTTCCACGCCCAAATTTGGCATGACTTACCATATCACCAATTTTTAATGTAACATCACTGTTTTTTAATTCAACTCTTGATGTTTTATTTTCAACCCACCCGGTATCATCATATTGTTCATCTTTATAAG
Source organism: Burkholderiales bacterium (assembly GCA_028693355.1). GTDB lineage: Bacteria > Pseudomonadota > Gammaproteobacteria > Burkholderiales > UBA11063 > Aquella. The sequence continues at coordinate 24,358 of JAQUVM010000004.1, read as the reverse complement.
AATGCCCATCTAATTGACTGTAACCTATTTGGCTCATACCAGATATATTTAAAATAAGCTCTGCTGGTATTTCATTAACAAAACGAGAAAGTGGAGCTGATAAGCGTTTACCCCATAGCAATCGGCTACAGGCTCTTAAGAGATATAATTTCTCCTTAGCTCGTGTAATTGCTACATACATTAGGCGTCGTTCTTCTTCAAGATTGTTTTGTGAGTTTAAAGAATTATCATGTGGAAATAAACCATCTTCCAAACCCACGACAAATACTACTTTAAACTCAAGACCTTTAGCGGCATGGACAGTCATTAGCTGAATAGACTGTTCATTCTTTGCTGCTTGATGATCCAATGATTCTAATACTGAATGAGCTAGAAATTCTGCTAATACATCACTAGGATTTTCTGGCAGAAATCCTGTGACAGCTGTTACTAATTCATTTAAATTTTCAATACGATCTTCACCGTCTTTTTCATTTTCAAAAAACTCTCGAAGACCACTAGTTTCAATAACATAACTAATAGTTTCAGGTAAATTAAGAACCTTAATATCTTCCTGCATAGTCTTAATTAAATTATTAAATTTAAGAATATTTTTTTTGCTTTTTTCTGGTAAAAAATTAACTGCTTCAACGAAGGAAACACTATTTTCATCAGCAACTAATAATAAATTTTCAATACTTTTAGCACCTATTCCACGTGCTGGAAAATTAACTACACGTAAATATGCTTCATTATCATTTGGATTTAAAATAAGTCTTAAGTATGCTAAAACTCTCTTTATCTCCATACGATCAAAAAATCGCAACCCGCCATATACCTTGTAAGCAATGCCTCTATTATATAGATGTTGCTCAAAAACCCGTGACTGAGCATTTGAACGATATAGTATTGCAATATCAGACAACTCTACACCGTCGTTATTATGCAAGCTTTTAATTTCATCAACTACAAAATAAGCTTCGTCTTCCTCTGTATATCCTTCGTACAACCTAATTTTGTCATTACTCTTTTGGCTAGTCCATAAGTTTTTACCAATTCTATCGCCGTTGTTATCAATAATAGCATTAGCCGCTGCCAAAATAGTTTGAGTTGAACGATAATTTTGTTCTAATAATAATGGCTCTGGAGCAGTAAAGTCTTGCATAAATGCCCGCATATTGCCTACTTTAGCTCCGCGAAATGAATAAATAGACTGATCATCATCACCAACTGCAAAAACCGTAGATTTAATTCCTGAGAGTAACTGTAACCACTTATATTGTAATTGATTAGTATCTTGAAACTCATCAACTAGTATATGTTTAAATTGGTGACGATAACGATTTAAAATTCCATCATGAAAAGATAGTAATTCATAACAACGTAATAAAAGTTCAGTAAAATCTACTAGTCCATCTCGATTGCAAACTTCTTCATATATTGCATATAACTCTACCCAATACTTTGTTCTTAGATTATCAGGACTTAATTGATTAGCACGTAATGCGTGTTCTTTTTGATAGTTAATAAAATTTTGTAATTCTCTTGGTGGGTATTTATCTTCATCTAGATTACGTTGTTTAATAAGGCGCTTAATTAGAGATTGTTGTTCATTAGAATCAATTATCTGAAAATTCTTAATTAACCCAGCCTCTTCATAATGAGCACGCAGCATACGCAGCGCAATAGAATGAAATGTACCAACCCACATCATCCTAGAATCAGCGTTTAACATGCTACTTACTCTGTAAAGCATTTCATTTGCTGCTTTATTTGTAAAGGTAACTGCTAAAATTTCTCCAATACCAAGTTGGTAATTTTGTATTAACCATGCCATTCTTGTAGTGAGAACCTTTGTTTTTCCACTACCAGCTCCAGCTAATACTAAAAGCGATCCATCAATATGAGTGACCGCTTTTAATTGTTCAGAATTTAGTCCGCTAAGAAAGTCCTTTTTTTGCATACAATACCGCAATATTAAGAATATATATTGTCAATATTATAACACAGAGAATTTATAATAAACGTAGCTATAATAGCAATAAAATAGCTAATTTATAAATCATTAATATATAACGATAACATCTATTATTGACATACGCTATTAGATGCCCCAGACACTCCTGATTTCAAATAATTTTCAAATGTGCATAATGCAATTATATTACCCAATGTTGGTATAGATAAATGATCAAACGGTACAGAATAATCATTTAACTCTAAGAAATCAATGAGTGCACTTGGAACTACGCTTTCCGGTAAATTAGCTAAATCACTATATTGAGGAGCCTGCCAAAATTTACTTATAGCTGCACTATTAATTGTTTTATCCAAATTTAATGGTTTCATTTGAACTGAATTATTATTAATTTGGAAATTTGGAATAATTGTTTCAGAAATAAGTCCAGCAGTACTTGGTCTAGTTGAACAAACTCCATAAGAAGATACTTGATATGATTCATTGGCAATAAATGACTTACCTGTAGTCATACAAGAAACAGCTTGATAACTATTCATAACGGTCACAACAGAATCATAAGCTAAGTGAATAAAATTAATTGGATAATTTGTCTGCCAATTATATGTAGCTGCCGCATTCACAACATCAACAAAGATTGGGTTAGTTTGTATACCTGTATGCATAAAAATTGATGCTTGATTATTATCACCTAAAGGCGCTATTAAGTGCGATTCTACAGAAAACGCAGCAATATTGCCATCATATAGCATAACAGGATAATCTTTTAGAGTATTAAATGGAATGCTTCTTGCCTCTGTATTTAATATTATTGAGGCTTGTAACATATCATCTGAAATATATGGTCCATATATACCACCAAATAGCTGATATAAATTTGCAAAAACTAAATGATGATTCATATAAACAGGTATCCCACTCCAAAATTGAGGGGTGAAAATAAAATTATATGCTGTGGTTAAATTATTGAATAAATAATATACAACGCTAGATTGAGTATAAGCTAATAGTAATGGCTTTGCTAATGCAGCAAGCGTTGATGATCCAACCTTCCAATTATTTAGATTATAAACAATGGGATTTATTGACTCTCCATCAGAAATCATTACACTACTTTCACCGCAAATAAAATTACTTTCTGTTTGTGATGGACAGCTAAACATACCATCATAGAGTGGATCAAACTCATATTGCATTTGATCTTGTAGTGAATATGCACCTTCTAATGGTGAGGTTACTGCAATTTGTATCTTATTTTTATTCACAAAGTTTGACAACTCATTTTGAGCTAAATAAGATGCTGATACAGCATATGCACCACCTTCTGAGTAACCTGTTATAAATAACGGAAGAGTTGATTCAGTTTGATAGCCATAACTCTCTAATATTTGATTTAGTCCCTCTAGCATGTATAATCCAGATTTAGCATTTACTTGAGGAAATATTGCATATGGATGAACATTATCATAGTCAGAACCCATGCCTACATAATCAGGGGCAATAACAGCAAATCCAGATTCGGCAAACACTGATAATGCACCATATACATCCATTTCATTAACCCCTAAATGATTTCCTGGTAAATTACAGTAATCAGGTTGGTTTGCAGAAATTGGATTCATACCGCTTTTAGGAATGCCTAGGCATGAAGGAACTTGATTTTTAGCAAATACCGTTCCATGAAAATATAATACCACTCCGCGAATCTTTGCACCATTAGACATATTTGGAATAATAACTAATCCTGATGCGGTTCGTTCAATCTGATCTGACATAGTTTCTGCATCTTGACCAGGTGTTTTATATTTCATAGCAAAAACAGATACTGATTCAATCATTGATGAAGATGTAGAAAGTACTGGGTTATAGTTATATAAGCTCTTAGTATTATCAATGTTTGCTATCTCATTATTTAATCGTTTATCTATATCTGTAACTGCATTTAAAAATGCAGTAGAATCACTTTCATAATGTAAATAACTACCAGAAATTTGCTGCAACACCCCTAACATATAAGGATTTGCATAAGAATACTGATTAGTTGATAATACACCAGATGAAGTAGCGTTATTAAGTTGTTGCTGAGATACAGATACTAACTGACCATAATTCACACCATCAGTTGGAGAACTACCCCCATTACTACAAGATGATACAAATAAAACTAAAATCACCGTAAAAATAGAACTAAAATGTTTTTTTCTCATTATATCACCGCATTAAAATTAATCTAAATTACAAAATCACACTATTTAAGGTTACTACATTAGTAATGTATGTATATTATTTTATAAAGAAGCACAATTATAATTTAAAAAGCTATATAACATTAAGAGCAAATACTAAAACATACCGAGTTTCACATAAATATTAATGTTACTTATATATTATGTCGCTTATTACTACGATTTATACTTTGCAAACATGATAAACAATATTAGAAAATAGAAAAGCCTAGTTTTTTAAAACTAGGCTTTATATTCTTGTATCTATGGTGCCGGGAGAGGGACTTGAACCCTCACGCCATTACTGGCACCGGATTTTGAGTCCGGCGCGTCTACCAATTCCACCATCCCGGCTAAAAGATGAGGATATGATTATAATCAACTTACTACACCCTTGTCAAGAACTAAATTAAAAACGTAGAATGTCCAACCCAATAAGCATAAAATGATAGATACATAATAAGAAAAATTATTAGCGTCAATATTTTAATAGTCCAAGATCTATTTGCTAATACGGTTAGAGCAAAATAAAATGTAAATAGAGTTCCTGAAAATCTACCCTCTGACATCATCGTGCCAGTTAGTACGCCAGGCATAATACACGCTAAATTAAAAAAAGCTTCTTCATAATATTTCTTTACAACTAAGTATATAGACATTGATGCTGAAATTGTAAATAACACGGCATTATAATAATCACTTGCCATATTTTTTATTTGTACAATAACACTTACACTACCCCATCCACGACGTCCCCATCCTTTTTGTATATGTTGAAATGCCAATGCATCACCTGTTTTTATATACAGAAATAGCATAAAAAGTAATAATCCTAAACTAGAAATAAAACCAAGTATGACTAATGAATTTAAATTAATTCTCTTACGTAAGAAACTAATAAATATAGGAATAAGAAACATAATACCAACAGGTCTAGTAGCAGATAATAATCCGCCCAATACACTACTAGTAAAAAAAGAATTCGTTCTTAAAAAGTAAAAACCTGACACAGATAACAATAAAAATAATGATTCGGTATATAAAGAAGTAAAATAAATACTAAATGGTGAAAATATTAATAAAGTAACACCAAATCTACTATTTAAATCATTAAAATTTAATCGCAATAATTTATATAAAAATATAGCTGCAAAAAACACAAAAATTTGGTTTAATGTTATACCTATTATTACTGGGTTAATTGGAATAAAAAATTTTAAAAAAGCAATTATAACAGGATATAAAGGAAAAAAAGCCCAATTGGCAAGCCCACGCCAGAGTTTAGGAGTTGTTCGGACTACATCGTCATAACCATTATTAATAATAGTTAAGTACCATTTGCAATCCCATTTACACATAGTACCAATAAAACTACCTTTACCATCTAATATCAACATATTTGCTAAATTAAATTGATAATACATAATAACTCGACTAACAATAAATATTATACCTATATATAGTAACCAATTTGACTTTATATATTTATCAACCATATTCAAGACTCAATTATAATATTCAATTAAAACCAACAAAAAAAGCTAACCTAAAAAGGTTAGCTTTTTTATAAAAACTATTACTCAGCATCAACTGCTTCAGTAGTTTCTGGGCGATCAACCAATTCCATAAATGCACGAGGAGCATTATCTCCAGGGCGGAATCCATATTTTAATACGCGTGTATAACCACCTGGGCGATTAGCATAACGAGGCCCGATTACGTCAAACAATTTTACAACTGTATCACGATCACGAAGGCGATCAAATGCTAAACGACGATTAGCTAAAGTAGGTGTTTTTGCCAATGTAATTAATGGCTCAACAACTTTACGTAATTCTTTTGCTTTTGGTAAAGTAGTAACAATCGCTTCATGCTGTAATAACGAAACTGCCATATTTTTAAACATAGCTTTACGATGAGCTGAAGTACGATTTAATTTACGATGTGCATAACCATGTCTCATGCTTTACATCCCTATAAAATTATTTTTTCTTTTTAATTGATGAAGGAGGCCAGTTGTCAATAGCCATACCTAAACGTAAACCTCTAATCTCCAGTAACTCTTTAATTTCAGTTAAAGATTTTTTACCTAAATTAGGAGTTTTTAACAACTCGTTCTCTGATCTTTGAACCAAATCACCAATATAGTTAATATCCAAATGTTTTAAGCAATTAGCGCTTCTAACAGTCAGTTCTAAATTATCAACCAACTCCAAGAAAACAGGATCTACTTCTGGCTCTTCTTTAGCTTTAGCTAATTTACTGCTAGGAGTATCAATAGTTGGCATATGTTCTAAGCCAGCAAATACAAGTACTTGCTCAATTAGAATATTAGAAGCTGAGCGAACGGCATCTTCTGGAGAGATTACACCATTTGTTTCAATTTCCATTACCAATTTATCTAAATCTGTCTTTTGTTCTACACGAGCACTCTCTACATTGAATGCTACACGTTGAACTGGAGAAAATGTTGAATCTAAAAGAATCCAACCATGTTCTAAGCTCTCGCTATTTTGGCGTTTTGCAACAGCAGTTTCATAACCACGACCGATTTCAATTTTGATTTCCATCTTAACTGAACCACTCTTAGCCACAGTGCAAATTTGATGTTCTGGATTTAATAATTCAACATCATGAGATAGCTCAATATCTTTTCCAGTGATTATACCAGATTCATTTTTCTCAAGCTTAACTACTACACTGTCTCTGCCATGCAATTTAAATATTAAACCTTTTAAGTTTAATAAAATATCAACTACATCTTCCATCACACCTGTAACTACGCCATACTCATGAGTAACACCGTCAATTTTAACTTTAGTTACTGCAGTACCAACCATAGAAGATAACAGGATACGACGTAATGAATTACCAAGAGTGTGGCCGAAGCCACGCTCAAATGGTTCCATAACAATTTTACAACTATTATTATCAGAAGCTAAAGGAGTTATCGTTATTGATTTAGGTTTCAATAATTGTTTACTAGAAACTTGCATACTTTTTTCCTTTGTAGCTATTTAAAGTGATTATTTAGAGTAGAACTCTACAACTAGTTGTTCGTTAATATCACTAGATAAATCTGTTCTTTCTGGAGCAGATTTAAAAGTTCCTTCTAATTTCTTAGAATCAACCTCTACCCACATAGGGAATCCAGATTGCTCAGCTAAAGAAACCGCCTCGCTAATACGAACTTGTTTTCTAGCTTTTTCACAAATAGCAACAACATCACCAGCTTTAACTAAAAAAGAAGGAATATTAACTGCTTTACCATTTACAGTAATCGCTTTATGCGATACTAACTGACGAGCTTCGGAACGAGTAGAACCAAAACCCATACGGAATACTACGTTATCTAAACGAGCTTCCAAAATCTTTAATAAGTTCTCACCAGTAGAACCTTTACGGCGTTCAGCTTCAGCAAAGTATTTGCGGAATTGGCGCTCTAACACACCATAGATACGACGAATTTTTTGTTTTTCGCGTAATTGAACACCATAGTCAGACAATTTACCTGGTTTTGCACCATGCTGACCAGGAGCTGAACTTAATTTGCATTTTGCATCGGCACTTTTACGGCCACTAACTAACGAAAGATCTAAACCTTCACGACGCATTAATTTGCATCTAGGTCCTGTATATCTTGCCATGTGAATCTACTCCTATGTATTATACACGACGTCTTTTTGGAGGACGGCATCCATTATGTGGAAGAGGCGTTACATCACTAATAGATGTAATTTTAATACCCAAAGCATTTAATGCACGGATAGAAGATTCACGACCTGGACCAGGTCCTTGTACTTGAACATCCAATGATTTAATACCATATTCTTGGGCAACTTTACCAGCTTTTTCTGCAGCAACTTGGGCTGCAAATGGAGTACTCTTACGCGAACCCTTAAAACCAGCACCGCCAGAAGTAGCCCAAGATAATGCATTGCCTTGGCGATCTGTGATGGTTATAATGGTATTATTGAAAGAAGCATGAACGTGTGCAACACCCTCAGTTACTACTTTCTTAATTTTTTTACGAGCTCTCACTGTGTTTGCTTTACTCATTTAAAAATCCTTTAAATTATTTTTTCTTGCCAGATACTGCAGCCTTAACAGGGCCTTTGCGAGTACGGGCATTCGTTTTGGTACGTTGACCACGCACAGGAAGACCTTTAGCATGACGATGACCGCGGTAGCATTTTAAATCTACCAAACGTTTAATACTCATAGATACTTCACGACGTAAGTCACCTTCAACCGTGTATTTTGCCACTTCGTTACGAACCGTTTCCATTATTTCAGGAGACAATTCTTTAACTTTAGTTTGCTCACTAATTTGAGATAATTCACAAATCAATTTTGCACGTGATGGACCAATACCGTAAATATGTTGTAAACCGATAACGATATGAGCGTTATCAGGAACGTTTACACCAGCTATACGAGCCATGGATTATTCCTTTCAAATAGTCTAAAATTAACCTTGACGTTGTTTATGTCTTGCTTCTTTACAAATCACACGCACAACTCCGTTGCGACGAATAACTTTGCAATTACGGCAAATTTTCTTAACCGAAGGCTGAACTCTCATTATAAACCTCGTAATTTACTTCGCACGAAATACGATGCGACCTTTGTTTAAATCATATGGTGTCATTTCAACAGTAACTTTGTCACCTGGCAAGATTCGAATGTAATTCATTCTCATCTTCCCTGAAATATGACATAACAACACATGACCACTCTCTAATTTTACGCGAAACATTGTATTAGGTAAGGCCTCTAGGACCTCGCCTTCAAACTGAATAACATCATCTTTTGCCATAACTACTTCCTTTAAAATCCCTTAAGATTTGCTTTTTTCATTAAACCATCGTACTGAGCAGACATAACCTGAGACTGTACTTGAGTCATGAAATCCATAGTTACAACAACAACGATTAACAAAGATGTGCCTCCAAAATAGAACGGAACGTGCCATTTTAAAATTAACAACTCTGGAAATAAACAGATTGCAGCGATATAAATAGCACCACCAAATGTTAAACGTAAAAGAACCTTTTCAATATACTTTGCTGTATTCTCACCAGGGCGAATACCAGGTATAAAAGCACCACTTTTCTTTAAATTATCTGCTGTTTCTTTTGGATTAAAAGTTAATGCAGTATAGAAATAACAGAAAAATATAATAGCAGCAGCATATAGAACTATATACAGCGGCTGACCAGGATGCAATGAATCACCAATCGTCGCTAAAAACGATAGTTTACCATGACCAAGCCACTCAAGTAAAGTAGCTGGAAACAAAATAATACTTGAAGCAAAAATAGCTGGAATAACACCTGCCATATTTAACTTTAATGCTAAATGAGTACTTTGACCTTGCATAATTTTATTGCCAACTTGACGTTTTGCATAATTAACTGGGATTTTACGCTGTGCTCTCTCTACAAAAACAACAACATATGTAACCAAAGCAATAATAACAAAAACAAGAATAGCAGAAAAAATTGACATTGATCCTTGATTAGCTAGTGATAATGTTTTACCAATTGCACTAGGCATTCCTGAAACAATACCAGCCGTAATAATCATAGAGGTACCATTACCAATACCACGTTCAGTAATTTGCTCACCTAACCACATTAAGAAAATAGTACCCGTAACTAAGCAAATAATTGCAGTTGCAAAGAAATGATATTGTGAATCAATCACTAAACCAGGTTGTTGATACAACATGGTCGCAATTCCAAAGCTCTGAATTACTGCTAAAAATACTGTACCATATCTAGTATATTGTGTTATCTTTCTACGACCACTATCACCCTCTTTTTTTAACTGTTGCAAATGAGGAAATACCTCAGATGACAATTGGATAATAATAGAAGCAGAAATATATGGCATAATTCCAAGCGCAAATATAGTAAATCTTGATAAAGCACCACCAGAAAACATATTAACCATAGTTAATAAGCCACCCTGATTTGATTTAAAAAGCTTAGCTAATTCAGTTGGATCAATACCTGGAACTGGAATATGGGCGCCAATCCTAAATACAATTAGCGCGCCAATCAAGAACCAAACACGTTTTTTAAGTTCAGCAAATTTATCTACTTTTGCTATAGACATGTTTTGTCCTTTACAAATTACTCTACTGAGCCACCAGCCGCTAAAATAGCAGCTTTAGCACTTGCAGTTACACCAATACCACGAATTTTAATCGCTGTATTAATTTCACCAGTAGCAATAATTTTAATTTTATTTGCTAATGTAGAAACTAAACCTGCACTAACTAAAGTCAGACGGTCAATTTCACCACCTAAAGCAGCAAGTTCAGATAATCTCACTTCAGCTTGTAAATTCATAGATTTGAAACCACGTTTTGGTAAACGACGGTATAAAGGCATTTGACCACCTTCAAAACCTACTTTATGGAAACCACCTGCACGGCTTTTTTGACCTTTATGGCCACGTCCACAAGTTTTACCTAAACCAGATCCAATACCACGACCAACACGTTTAGAATAATGCTTAGCACCTTCTGCCGGTTTAATTGTATTTAAAAACATGGTATTAACCCTCACACTTTATTAAATAATTAATGCGATTAATCATTCCGCGATTTTCAGGAGTATCCTGAACTTCAACAGTTTGGCCAATTTTACGTAAACCTAATCCTGTAGCAGAAGCTTTATGATTAGCTAAACGACCAATTAAACTTTTAACTAAAGTAATTTTAATTGTTTTATTGCTCATTTAATTACTCTCCAAATATCTCAGCTACTGTTTTACCACGCTTAGCTGCAATTTCAGCTGGAGTAGAAATAGCTTGTAAACCTTTTATAGTAGCACGAACTACGTTATAAGGGTTTGTAGAGCCATGTACTTTACAAGTGATATTACGCACGCCAATTGCATCAAACAAAGCACGCATAGCACCACCAGCAATAATACCAGTACCTTCTTTAGCAGGCTGCATATACACAGTAGTAGCACCGTGTTTAGCAGTTATAATATGATGAATTGTACCATTGTTTAATGATACTTTAACCATACTCTTAGTAGCTTCTTTAACAGCTTTTTGTACAGCAACAGGAACTTCTTTTGATTTTCCTTTACCCATACCAATGCCGCCATCGCCATCACCAACTACTGTTAGTGCTGCGAAGCCCATAATACGCCCACCCTTAACTACTTTAGTTACACGGTTTACGCTAATTAATTTTTCAATTAATTGGTGTTCTTTATTTTCAATCATTATTTTCTCCGATTAGAACACTAGACCATTTTCGCGAGCTGCTTCAGCCAAAGCCTTAATACGACCATGGAAGCGGAATCCCGAACGATCAAAAGCAACATCTTTAATACCAGCAGCTACAGCTTTTTCAGCTACAGTTTTACCGATCATTTTTGCTGCATCCACGTTACCACCATTTTTAATTGATGAACTAACTGATTTTTCTGCAGTTGATGCAGACACTAATACTTTAGAACCAGTTTCATCAATAATTTGTGCATAAATATGGCTATTTGACTTAAATACTACTAGACGTTTAACACCTAACTCAGCTATTTTCAAGCGAGTTTTACGAGCACGTCTGATACGACTAATTTTGCTACTCATCTTTAGACTAACCTCTTAAATTATTTCTTCTTAGTCTCTTTTATGATAACCACTTCATCAGCATAGCGAACGCCTTTACCTTTGTATGGTTCCACAGGGCGGTAAGCACGAATATCCGCAGCTACCTGACCAACCACTTCTTTATTAGTTCCTTTAACTAGAATTTCAGTTTGAGACGGAGTCTCTATTTTAATTCCTTCTGGAGCTGTATAAACAACTGGGTGAGAAAAACCTAACGTTAAATTTAAATTAGTTCCCTGAGCTTGAGCACGGTAACCAACACCGATGATAGTCAATTTCTTTTCGAAACCTTTAGTTACACCAATAACCATATTATTCATCACAGCTTTTACTGTACCTGATAAAGCTTTGGCAAACTTAGTTTCTTCTTTAACTGACAATACAATAGAATTATCTTCTTTAGCAATAATAACTGTATCGTTAAATGTATACTCTAACTGACCTAAAGGACCTTTAACTTTTACATTTGATCCATTTAGATTTATTTCTACACCACTAGGAATAACTAAAGGAGTTTTAGCAATACGTGATAACATATTAATAATCCCCTATTATGCTACAACACATAAAACTTCGCCGCCAACTTTTAAGGCACGAGCTTTACGATCAGTAATTACACCACGTGAAGTTGACACAATTGCCACACCTAAACCGTTCATAACAGTAGGTAAATCTTCACAACCACGATAGATTCGTAGACCAGGGCGTGAAACACGCTCAATTCTTTCTATAACTGGTCTACCAGCATAGTAACGTAAGCTAATAATTAATTGAGCTTTTACATCACCTTCTACTTTGAAATCTTCAACATAACCCTCATCTTTTAATACTTTAGCAATTGCTACTTTAATTTTAGATGAAGGCATAGCTACAACTTCTTTATTCGCAGCCTGAGCATTACGAATACGAGTTAGCATATCAGCAACATTATCTTGCATCATTTTCTATACTCCTTCTTACCAGCTAGCTTTAACAACACCAGGAATGTCACCTTTAAGTGCCAATTCACGTAGTTTGTTACGAGCGATACCGAATTTACGGAACGTACCTCTTGGACGACCAGTCAAAGCACAACGGTTACGTTGGCGAACAGGTGCCGCGTTACGAGGTAATTTTTGTAAAGCTAATCTAGCTTCAAATTTTTCTTCATCAGATTTAGATGAATCATTGATAATAGCAAATAATGCTTCACGTTTAGTTGCATACTTAGCAACTAACTTGGCACGCTTTGTTTCTCTCTCAACCAATGCTAATCTTGTCATTTTATTTTTTCCTTATTTGATTGGGAAACTGAATAATTTTAATAAAGCACGAGCTTCATCAGAGTTTTTAGCTGATGTTGTGATAGTTATATTCATACCACGTAAAGCATCGATTTTATCGTATTCAATTTCAGGGAAAATAATTTGTTCTTTAATACCGAAGTTGTAATTTCCGAATTTATCAAATGATTTACCATTTAAACCACGGAAGTCACGTACACGAGGCAATGCAATATTTACAAGACGATCTAAAAATTCATACATCTTGTCTTTACGCAAAGTCACCATGCAACCAACTGGATAACCATCACGGATTTTAAACCCAGCAATTGATTTACGCGCCTTAGTTACAACTGGTTTTTGACCAGCAATTTTTGTTAAATCTGATAATGCAAATTCCATTACCTTCTTGTCCGCAACAGCTTCACCCAAACCGATGTTTAAAGTGATTTTCTCTATACGAGGAACTTCCATTGTCGAAGCATAGTTGAATTGTTTCATTAATTCAGGAACTACTGTAGCTTTATAAAAATCTTTTAATCTTGTCATTTTATACCCCGGAATTAACTTACAACTTTGCCATTTGATTTAAAAACACGAACTTTTTCACCACCTTCAACTTTAAAGCCAATGCGATCAGCTTTTTTAGTTTCAGAATTGTAAATAGCCACGTTTGAAATATCAATCGGCATATTTTTAGATTCAATCCCACCTTGAATGTTTTTCATAGGATTAGGACGAACATGTTTTTTAACTACATTAACGCCATCAATGATAATTTTTTGCCCATCTGCAACAACTTGTTGAACTTGTGCAATTTTACCCTTATCTTTACCAGCGATAACGATGACTTCATCACCTTTACGAATTTTTCTCATTGTCACCCACCTTAAATTACTTCTGGAGCTAGTGAAACGATTTTCATGAATTTTTCTGTACGTAATTCACGAGTCACTGGACCAAAGATACGAGTACCGATAGGCTCCAATTTAGCGTTTAACAACACAGCTGCATTGTTATCAAATTTTACTAATGAACCATCAGCACGACGTACACCTTTTGCTGTACGCACTACTACGGCATTATAAACATCACCTTTTTTTACACGACCGCGTGGAGCAGCATCTTTGATAGTCACCTTAATGATATCACCAACGCTTGCATAGCGACGCTTTGAACCGCCTAATACTTTGATACACTGAACAGAGCGTGCACCTGTATTATCTGCAACATCCAATTTTGTTTGCATTTGAATCATATTGATTTCCCTTTCCAACTTAACACGTTACGCAAACGGCCAGTATTGGGTCCGAAAGATTCGGACTACTAGACACTAATAATAGTTAAGGGTGCGATTATAACATTAACCGCACCCTTATGCAAATAATTTTTAAAAATAAAAATTATACTTAAGCTTTATCAACCAAAGATTGAACAGCCCAAGATTTAGTTTTTGAAACTGGCTTAGTTTCAACAATAACTACAATATCACCAACTTTATATTGATTATTTTCATCATGAGCTTGATACTTAGTAAACTTCTTGATGATTTTGCCATATAAAGGATGTTTAACACGACGTTCAATTAAAATTGAAACAGTCTTATCGCGGCTATCGCTAACTACTTTACCAATTAACGTACGAACAACTTTAGTCATAACAATTAAGCCTTTTCACGTAAAATAGTTCTAACACGTGCGATATCACGACGCACTTTACGAATATCACTTGTCTTAGTAAGTTGTTGCATAGCAACTTGCATACGTAAAGAGAAGTGTGATTTCAATAGAGCTTCTAATTCAGAATTTAACTCTTCTACTGATTTCGTTCTTAATTCTACATTAGTCATCTTATGCACCTACCTGTCTAATTACAAATGTTGTTTTAAATGGCAACTTAGCAGCTGCAAGTCTAAATGCTTGACGAGCAAGCTCTTCACTCACCCCATCCATTTCGTATAACATTTTACCTGGTTGAATTTCAGCTACGAAGTACTCAGGAGAACCTTTTCCTCCACCCATACGAACTTCAGCAGGTTTTTTAGAAATTGGTTTATCAGGGAATACACGAATCCATACACGACCACCACGTTTAATGTGACGAGTCATAGCACGACGAGCAGCCTCGATCTGACGAGCTGTCATACGACCACGCTCTACAGATTTTAAACCAAATTCACCAAAATTAACTTTGTTACCACGAGTAGCTAGTCCTTTATTACGACCCTTTTGTACTTTACGGTATTTCAAACGATTAGGCGATAACATCTTTTTCTACCTTTCTTTTTCTAGGAGCAGGTTTTTTACTGTTAGGTTTTCTATTCGCTTTTTTATCATCTTCATTAGATGATTTGAAGAATTTATTCTTATTTGTATTGATGTCACCTTTGTAAATCCAAACTTTAACACCAATAATACCATAAGTTGTCAACGCTTCAGCTGTAGAATATTCCACATCAGCACGTAAAGTATGAAGAGGCACACGACCTTCACGATACCACTCACTACGAGCAATCTCGATACCATTTAAACGTCCAGATGTTTCAATTTTGATACCTTCTGCACCTAATTTCATAGCTGACTGCATAGAACGCTTCATTGCACGACGGAAAGCTACACGCTTTTCCAATTGTTGTGCAACTTGATCTGCTACGATTTGAGCATTTAACTCTGGTTTACGAATTTCTTCAACATTTACATGAAGAGGAACACTTGTAAACTTTTGTAATTCTTTTTTCAGCTGTTCAATACCCTCACCTTTTTTACCGATGATAACACCAGGGCGAGCAGTAAATACTGTCACTTTAATGCTTTTTGCTGGGCGTTCAATAACAACACGACCAACAGCAGCACGGCGACCAACTTTTTTTACCAAATATTCACGAATTTTGATATCTTCTTCTAAATTAGAAGCAAATGATTGATTATTTGCAAACCAGCGAGAAGACCAATCCTTTGTAATTGCCAATCTAAAACCACGAGGGTCTATCTTTTGTCCCATGATGATCTCCTATTAATAACCAACCACTACATTGATATGGCATGTTTGTTTTTCAATTTTACTACCACGGCCTTTAGCACGTGCAGTAAAGCGTTTTAAACTAGCGCCTTTATCAACGTAGATTTCTTTTACTTTAAGTGCATCAATATCAGCACCTTCATTATGTTCTGCATTTGCAATAGCCGACTCTAATGCTTTTTTAACTATTCCAGCAGATTTTTTAGTGCTGAAAGTCAATATATTTAGAGCACGCGCTACAGGAACACCACGAACCAAATCAGCAACTAAACGTGCTTTTTGCGCAGAAACACGAATGTTTTTTGCTTGAGCTTTAACTAACATCTTATAACTCCTTAGCGTTTAGCTTTTTTATCAGCTGCATGGCCTTTAAATGTACGAGTTAACGAGAACTCACCCAATTTATGACCTACCATATTGTCAGTAATATAAACTGGCACATGAGCACGACCGTTATGTACAGCGATTGTTAAACCAATCATTTCAGGTAAAATTGTAGAACGACGTGACCATGTTTTAATAGGACGCTTATCATTCTTTTCTACCGCCGTTAACACTTTATTTACTAAGTGATGGTCTATAAAAGGACCTTTTTTCAATGAACGAGCCATTATTATTCCTTATCTATTATTTACGACGACGATCACGGATAATCATATTATCAGTACGCTTGTTTTTACGAGTCTTGAAGCCTTTAGTTTTTTGACCCCAAGGTGAAACTGGATCCATACCTGCCGCTGTTTTACCTTCACCACCACCATGTGGATGATCTACAGGATTCATTGCAACACCACGTACTGTAGGACGAATACCTAACCAACGTTTCACACCAGCTTTACCATATTGGCGTAAGCTATGCTCATCATTTGATACAACACCAACAGTTGCTTTGCAATCTAAGTGAACCTTACGGATTTCACCAGAACGTAAACGTAACTGAGCATAAATACCATCACGTCCTAATAACTGAACAGATGTACCAGCAGAACGCGCTAATTGAGCACCTTTACCTGGCTTCATTTCTACACAGTGAACAGTCGTACCAATAGGAATATTTCTTAATGGCAACGTATTACCAACTTTGATTGGAGCTCCGCTACTAGAAATTACTGTTTGACCAGCTTCTAAACCTTTAGGAGCAACGATATAACAACGCTCACCATCAGCATAGCACAATAAAGCAATATGCGCAGTACGATTAGGATCATACTCAATACGCTCTACTGTAGCTGGAATATTTAATTTATTACGTTTGAAATCAACGATACGGTAATGCTGTTTATGACCGCCACCTTTATGACGAACAGTAATACGACCATGATGATTACGCCCAGATCCACGAGTTTGCTTTTCTAACAAAGCAGCAAAAGGTTTACCTTTATGTAATCCTGGAGTAACTACCTTAACAACACCACGTTGACCAGGCGTTGTAGGTTTTAATTTAATAATAGCCATGTAATAATACTCCTATTACTTCTGATTTGCAGCTAAGTCAAAATCTTGACCTGGTTTCAAACTGATATAAGCTTTTTTCCAATTAGCACGGCGTCCAGAAAAACGACCAAATCGTTTTGCTTTACCCTTTGTGTTTGATACACGTACTGAAGAAACTTCAGCATTAAATGCCAATTCAAAAGCAGCTTTAATCTCTTGTTTTGTAGCCTGAGGCAATACTTTGAACACAACTTGTCCATGTTTCTCTGCTACATTATTAGCTTTCTCTGTAACTACAGGAGAAATTAATACGTTATATAAATCCATTTTTAGCATGAGAATTGCCCCTCTACTTGTTCAATAGCCTTTTGAGTAAATACAACTTTATTACAACGCAATAAAGTGTATGGATCAATTTGGTGAGCTTCTAAAACTAGAACTGTTGGTAAATTACGTGAAGCGTAGTATACATTTTCAGTTAATTCATCAACTACTACCAATACTGTCTTCTCATTCGCTAATGACATATTATTTAATGCTGATATAAAAGATTTAGTTTTAGGTGAATCAATATTAAATTCACTTGTAACAACTAAACGATCATCTGCAACTAATTTAGATAATATAGCTGCCATACCTGCACGGTACATTTTACGATTTACTTTATGTGAGAAATTCTCATCAGGTGTATTAGGGAAAGCACGACCACCACTACGCCAAACTGGAGAAGCTGTAGTACCAGAACGAGCACGTCCTGTACCTTTTTGTCTCCAAGGTTTTTTTGTAGAGTGAGCAACTTCACTACGTGTTTTTTGTTTACGAGTACCAGAACGAGCATTAGCTAAGAATGCTGTTACAACCTGATGAACTAAATCTTCATTATATTCACGACCAAAAACCGATTCATTTACAGGCATATTACCTGCATTTTGGCCTTGTACATTGATTAATTTTAATTCCATTATGCACCTACCTTCACACTTGGGCTAACAATAACGTTACCGCCTCTAGAACCCGGTACAGCACCTTTTATCAATAGTAATCCACGTTCAGCATCAACACGCACTACTTCTAGATTTTGTGTAGTTACTTGAACATTACCTAAATGACCAGCCATTCTCTTACCTGGGAATACACGACCTGGATCTTGACGCTGACCAATAGAACCTGGAGCGTTATGAGATACAGAGTTACCATGTGAAGCACGGTTTGATGAGAAATTATGACGCTTAATAGCACCAGCAAAGCCTTTACCTTTTGAAGTACCAGTTACATCAACTGATTGCCCAGCTGAGAAAATTTCTACTGTTAAAGTAGAACCTGGTTGGAAGTTTGCAACTTCTTCAGCAGTTAAAGGAAATTCATGTAGTGCAATACCAGCTTCAACACCAGCTTTTGCATAGTGACCTTTTGACGCTTTATTTACGCGATTAGCTTTTTTAGCTCCAAAAGTCACTTGAACTGAATCATATCCGTCTGTTGCTACAGTTTTAACTTGTACAACGCGATTAGCAGATACTGACAATACCGTTACAGGGATTGACGAACCATCTTCCGCGAAAATACGAGTCATACCAAGCTTTTGACCTAATAATCCTAGACTCATTTTGTTACCTTTCTTATTATTATACACCACCGCCGAATGACGGCAGCTTGGTTACAATTGACCAATACACTATCATCCCAAATATAGATAATAGGGACGTAATTATAACACACTCACTAAACATATTGCAATTACTATCTTAAGTTTCAGGATGATAAGATGGTATATAACAATATATAAATTAAAGAAGGTCTATTTTTTATTAATAGACCAACATAATCAAAATATAAAAGTTCAATACTTTTAATAAGTATAACTAAGCATAGTCTCCATGTAGATAAAGCTACCACCATCCATCGAATTAGTTTTAGGAGCCAAAGCATAATCGCCTTCAAAATGGACAATTAAACCGCGAGGCCCGCTATTAGGAACCCATTTAAAATCAAAATCATACTCTTGCAATGGATTTATAGTATTAAATTGCTCGTATGCGATTTCAATTTTTGACTTACTATCACTTGGAAAAGGTTTAAATGTTAAAGCACCTCTGTATGAATTACCGCCACCTTGCTCGATCATACCAGCACCAAGACCAGATGTGTACAATGGATCATTTACTACAGTGAATGAATATGGAGAAACAAATCCACCACCATAAAATGAGTTATTTGGTCCAAACATGCTATCGTATGAAATTTCAGCATTTAACCAATCATCAAAACTATATCCAATCTTAGCACCATATAAATAACTATTTACCGAGCCATCCCCAGCAACATAAGGAATGGTATGACTACCTAAACCTATAGTATTTTGGTTACCAATTTGAACACCAACATTAAACTTATTAACTGGATTCACATGAAACTCATACTCTGAATCTCCGTATATGGTATTGGCATAATTTTCAAAAGTATAAGCCCAAAGATTTAACTTGTAGTCTTCACTAGGATGATATACAGCACCTAGTGCATAGCTACCATTAGTAGACATATTACCCGTAATTGGGCTTGAACCATTATATGGCGAACGAAAGTTTCCATATTTATCATTATAATAAGTATCACCACCAAATGATGTATTACCAAATATTTCATAGCCATTACTAGCAACACCGGTTAAACGCCAATTATTAGATAATTGATAATTAGCTAATACGCCTTGGTAAGGTGCAGTCACGAGCATTGCATCATCATAAGAATTCATCCATGGCGTCTGTATAAAAATCCAACCAGCATCTACTTGAAATGTGTCTGGTATTTGATACTCAACAAATAACTGAGATGGTGTTACAACTTGTGAATTTGGTAACATATAATATGAAATATCGCCAGTTAAATACCTCTTATCCGGCTGTAAAAAAGGATTAATAACCTCAAAAGCACCACCCACCGAAAAATTATTAACGTGCCCTGATTGCATAAAAACATTACCGCCATAAGCATAGTTTATATTATAAGGATTTAACATCCCTGATGCTGCACCCGTAAATACATTATACGTACCATTGGTAAAAAATTTACTCCAGTTACTTTTTGCATTATCACTCTCTGTCAGAACTCTAGTTCCACCACCACTAATCATATAGCCATAAGGATTTTGAGGATAGTGATTAGGAGAAATATATTGCTCATGATAAGAAATTGGAATACAAATACCATTTTCATCACGAGCGCACTGATCAATATAAAAATCATGACTCTCGGCTAAATTATATTGAACTGAATGCAACTTTTTATTACTAATAGTACCGCTTTCAGACGAAGATAACTCTGTAGCAAAAATATTATTACTAATAACACATAAAATAGACAATAAAAAAACATTATATTTCATATATTAAACAATTCCCTAGTTATATAATTACAATTTATAAAAATAATGCCAAAATTATATTATAAATAATTAATTTACTGTAATAATCTACAAAAAATAGCACCTATTAATAAGGTGCTATTTTTAAATACCCACGTTCTAAAGGTTAATTATTCCAGATCACTAACTTTTTTACCAGAAAAAGCCTTATTAATAGCTCTATCCATACGTATATTTGCAAAATCACTACTAACATGATTTAGTTCTTCAACTAGATGCTTTAAAGACTCACTTGAAGATCTATAATTGTCCACAGGTTTTGCTATTGCAATTTTTAACTTTAAACAAGAATTATTAATTTTAGATAACTCCAACTCTTCTAACAAGTCACTATCAGCAAATAAAGCCTTCTCAACAGAGTCTAAAATGGCATTAGCATCAACTATAGCTTCTTGATACAATCTAGCCTCAATATCAATACCAGCATTAGTAATTGACTCTTGTAGCATTTTGCCAATATCACCATCATTTAAACCAAAGCTAGGCTTAACTTCAATTGAACTACTAACTCCAGTTACCATTTCTTTTGCACTTACTGATAGCAATCCATCAGCATCAATTTGATAAGTAATACGAATTCTAGCTTGTCCTGCCACCATAGGAGGGATTCCGCGCAAAGTAAATTTTGCTAAAGAACGACAGTCTTTTACTAATTCACGCTCTCCTTGCAAAACATGTATAGTCATTGCAGTTTGGCCATCTTTATATGTTGTAAAATCTTGAGCTCTAGCGATTGGCAACGTAGAATTACGCGGGATAATTTTTTCAACTAAACCTCCCATAGTTTCAACGCCAAGCGATAAAGGAGTTACATCTAACAATAACCAATCATCGTCTTTTTTATTACCAACTAAAACATCCGCTTGTATACTAGCACCAATTGCAACTACTTCATCAGGGTTAATAGAAGTAAGTGGCTCTTTATTAAAAAACTCACGAATTACTTGACGAACTAACAACATCCGAGTTGAACCGCCAACCATTACAATTTCATTAATTTCATCTTTATCTAGCTTTGCATCACGCAATGCTTTCTTTACTGGTAATAATGTTTTTTGTACAAGCTTTAACATTATCTCCTCAAATTCATGACGAGTAATTGAAAAATTAACTATTTTCTTACAAGATAACACTACATTAAAAGATGCTCGATCAGACAATGTAAGCTGTTCTTTAATTGACTTTGCCTTCATTAAGAGCAATGTGCTATCACTATCATTTAATTGCGATAATGCACACTTTTCTAAAATATGACAAAATAAACGATGATCAAAATCATCTCCACCAAGATGTGTATCTCCACTGACTGAGAGCACTTCAAAAACCCCCTTAGTTAGACGAAGTATTGACACATCAAAAGTACCACCACCTAGATCATAAACTAAAAAAGTTCCTTCATTTTTACTATCTAAGCCATATGCAATAGCTGCTGCAGTCGGCTCATTTAGTAGTCGCAAAACATTTAGACCTGCCAACTCCCCAGCTTGCTTAGTTGCATGACGCTGCGCATCATCAAAATAAGCAGGTACCGTAATTACCACACCTGTAGGCTCTTCACCCATAGCTTCGACTGCTATCTCACGTAAATATTTTAATAAGTCGGCTGATATCTGCACTGGGTTTTTTGCACCATTTCTGGTATTGATTTGGATACTATCACCTGATGCAATAAATTTATATGGATAAGTAATATTAGAATCTAAGTCTGAAAAACTACGTCCCATAAAACGCTTTACCGATACTATAGTATTTGCAGGATCTTCTACTCTAAATGAAATTGCTTGGTTACCAACTATAGTTTCATCAGTACCATAATGCACTATAGATGGAATTAATTTTCTACCATCATGATCAACCAATACCGATGCTTCACCACTTTTTACTGTAGCGACAAGTGAATTTGTTGTTCCTAAATCAATTCCAATTGCTATATTTCTTTGGTGAGGATTACCCGCCATATCTGGTTCTGCGATTTGCAATAATGCCATACTATTTATCTTTCAATATTTTTATAATGATGATATACTATCATCAACAACAATTAATAATTTATTATAAAATGCTAATTGCTTAATTAATTCAATAATTGCTTGAAATTCTTCATTAACAAATAAGTCTGTAATATCACGCTCTAACTTTTGTTTCTCTTTTTTTAATTCAGTTTCAAGATTTTCTAATTCATCAATATCTTCATCATCTTTAGCTTCTTCAATTCTCTCACGAATTTCTATTTGAGCCATCAAAAACTCTGAACTAAATTTAGTATCATAAACTAAATCAACTTCTACACCATTTAGCTCTAATAAATAAGTAGCTCTTAACTGAGAGTCTTGTAAGGACTTATATGCATGATTAATATGGCTTGATATCATTAGAGCTTTATTTAAATACTCTTGATCATTTGCAAAATTATCTGGATGATAAATATTTTGTAATTCACGCATTTTATTTTGTAACTGCTCTATATCAATTACGAAATTTTGCTCTAATCCAAATAATTGGAAATAATTCTTATTTAAAATTTCATCAAACATAACTCACTACTTTACTATTTTAAATTATAAACAACTTATTCAATAAATATATACAAAATTTTTACTTACCAAAAGTGACCTTAGTTTAATCAAAATGCCCCATGATAAATCTGGGGCACATTCATTACACCTAATAAACATAAGATACTAAATAGTGAAACTTTCACCACAACCACACTCATCTTTTACGTTTGGATTGGTAAATTTAAAACCTTCTTGCACACCCTCTTTAGTATAATCAAGAACAGTCCCATCTAAATATTGCAAACTCTTAGCATCAACATAAATATTAATACCATTAGATTCAAATAATTTATCCTCTTCATTGGCAGCATCTACAAATTCAATTTTGTATGCTAAACCAGAGCATCCAGATGTTTTCACCCCAAGACGTAAACCAATACCTTTTCCTCTTTTTTCTAAAAAGGTTTTGACGCGTGTTGCAGCAGTTTCTGTTGCGCTAACAGCCATAATAATTCTCCGATGTCTACTTATTTAAATTTTGTAATTATCATAATGCAAAAATAATCCTGATGCACTAATCCTTATACATATAGTTATATTTTCAGCAGTACTGTTTATACGCAATTCAAATACTTAAGCAGATTTATTCTTGCTACGATAGTCTTCTATCGCCGCTTTAATTGCATCTTCAGCCAATACTGAACAATGGATCTTAACTGGTGGCAATTCTAATTCTTCGGCAATAGCACTATTTTTGATAGTACCCGCCTCATCTAAAGTTTTACCTTTTAGCCACTCAGTCACCAATGAAGAAGAAGCAATTGCAGAACCACAACCATATGTTTTAAACTTAGCATCTTGAATTACGCCATCATTTCCAACTTGAATTTGTAATTTCATTACA
>JAQUVM010000051.1 GCA_028693355.1 Burkholderiales bacterium | reverse complement strand
GAAGTATCACCGATTTCTGCTCAAATAGTATCAGAAATACCAAAAGAGCGTGATATAGTATTAAATAGTATGCAGCATGATGACCATGGCAAATCTAATGTTGAACTTTCTTATCATATTATTTTTGATATGTGGAAACGTCGAATGAAAAAATTATATCCTGATGTAAATACATAATAATTACTTCTGACTTACAAAATAATGCTCAATATTATAAATTAAAATATTGAGCATTTTTAGTAATTCTAATAAAAAGCTATAAGTGTTTTGTATCAAGGTTTTTGATAGTCACTGTATAATAAGGCATTACAGATAGATTAACGCTGATTTTATGCAACTGTAAAATGCTAATTAAATATAATCTGCATTACATATATGTAAATTATGGATATGCGAGTAAAAACAAACAATCTTTTTATTAATTTTTACGACAAATTTGTTATAATTATTGTGAATATAGTTAATTTTATGTGAAGAATTATGAAAAAACAATTAATTTATTTGTCTAGTTTAATGGTTATTTTATCTGCTTGTAATTCAGGTGGTGGTTCTAGTAGCAATAGTGATACTTATTATCCTCCATTGCCAACTAATTTGGTTGGACCTGCTAATACTTATAAGTGTATGCCTGATATAGATGGTAACTCAGCTTCGAATGGTTATAAAATTGCTTATGGTAATAACTGTGAAGTTTCTCAAGTCGCAAATAGCAATGTAAAATCAGGTTTGGAAAGTATGGCGATTGCTTTAACTGACCAGTTGGGTGGGCGTTATTGTACAGGAACCCCATTATCATATAACCCATCAGATAATACAGGTTACGTGCTTAGTGCTGCTCATTGCGTGGTTGGTGGGGTGAAAGCTGCAAATACTTTTGTAAGTGAGAGTAATATTACAACCTTTGATGCAAAAATCATCGAGGTTGATGGTTCTGATATGACCTTTTATTCTCACTATGTTAATCAAACCACACATGCATTTTCTGGAAGTGGTACTACAGGAGAAATTACTGCCGTATATATTCCACAGCATTATTGCTTAAATAGCGAAATGGATGATGAGTGTGAGGATTTATCTAATCAAAATGGGGATGTTGCATTAATAAAAGTTAAATATGATAATGGTGTGAATTTAAATCCTAATGTTAAATTAGCAAAATCTAGCTTAAATATGCAATCGCCTAGCTATATTACAGCGCTTGGATATGGTAAGACTAATTTGAGTGATGATGGAGACACTAATACTAAGCTTTATTATTCTACTTATGAATATTTTGGTAATAATTTCTACCAAGGAATTAATGGTGGTTACTATACTTTAATGAATGGTTATTCAATTAATAATGCCTTTTATAGTATTATTTGTGGTGGTGATTCAGGTGGTGGTGATTTTTACTGGGATGGTAATAATTGGCAATTAGTAGGTGTACATTCATATGGTCCTACTGCATGTGGCTACGCAAGCTATAATTATCGTGGTAATGATATATCTGCTGATGTGCGACCATTTACAAAGTATTTAAAAAATCTAATGGCATCAACACAAGTTGGCGACGGATGTGATAATACCTTAGCTACTGAAAATGGATTTATATGCCGTGATCAAACAAATTAAGTTTTAAAAATATAATTTATGAAAATCTAGGTTTTGAAACCTAGATTTTTATTATTTTATTGACATTATTTGTGTTTAATTATATTTATCAATATTTATGATATAATAAAAACATGAATTATAACCATTTAATATTTAAGCATCTAGGGAGTCATTATGATTAATGGATTACAATATTTTGGAAGAAAGCTTTTATATCCAGTATTTTTTGTGGTGATGTTTGTAGCATCTTTTGGACTTGTATCTTGTAATAAAGTTCAAGCTCAGATTCAGATCCCCGCATATAATGATTGGGCTTGGTTTAAAGATACATATTGGATTGTGCCTGAGTCTGGTATTTATTCAATTGCGCATAATCCGAGTAATCCTAGTCAGTTTAATGTATTACGTGGTCAAACAGTTTTCCATCTTACGGACTATTTTAATGGGTATTTTACTGGGGCTGTGGTGGTGAAGCTCACCCAAAATTTAGTACCTAGTTGCCAATATGTATTAGGTCAAGTTACACCACAAGGAGCTGTTTATTTAACAATGTTTAATGCTAATGATGGCACGATTACGAATGAACCTATTGGTAATATGGTGCTTGTTAATAATGAATGGACCATGGTTAATACTATGACAGGTCCTACTAATAATGGAGGTTCGGTGAGTCATTGGGCTTATATGGTTCTTTCTAAACCTGGTGATGCAACTTGGGATAATTTACCATTTGCTCATGAATCTATTCCAGAATTTATGTCATCATGTCCCCCTGGTCCGATGATTAATTTTTAATGAATCTATTTATAATGAAAAGTCAGATTAAATTATTATTATTATTTACATTTATACTAACACCATTATCATTTGCAAGTAGTAGTCATAGTAATGATAACTCATGGTTACTTTTAGCCATAGCAATAATGCTTGGGTTAGCGGCAATTAGTTCTTTTATTCAGAAAATTGGTTTTCCGGCTGTGCTTGGTGAATTATCTATTGGTATGCTAATTGCAATTTTAGGGCATTATCAAGTTTGGCATTGGCATGATGTTGTTAATGATAGAGTTATTATGTGGTTGGCAGAATTTGGTTGTATTTTATTACTTTATGAAATTGGACTTGAATCAAAAGTTAAAGATTTACTTAATGTAGGTAAGTATGGTTTGATTACTGCAGTTATGGGTGTAGTTTTACCATTTGCTTTGGGATTTGGCTTATGTAAAATCATGTTTCCAAATGAACCAACTAATTTAGCTTTATTTATTGGGGCTACTCTTGCTGCTACTTCAACAGGTATATCAGTGCGCGTTTTTAAAGATATGGGGATACTAAAAAATCCTGCTTGTCAGATTGTTTTAACTGCTTCAATTATTGATGATACTCTTGGATTAATTATTTTATCAATTGTTTCAGGTATTGTAGTGTCAGGCGCAATTGGCGTTGTGGATATTCTTTATATTTTATTTAGTGTGGTATTCTTTTTTAGTCTTGCATTTATTGTTGCAAGTAGGGTTACGCCATTATTAGTTCGGTTTTTTATGCGACTAAATAGTAGTGATGCTATGGTTATGCTTATCTTAATTTCATTTGGCTTATTTTGGGCATGGTTAGCAACTAGTGTAGGTTTAGCGGCAATTATTGGATCCTTTGTCGCAGGGTTAATTTTAGATGAGATGTTTTTTGCAAAATATAGGCAAGTAAAATGGCATTCGGGATTAGGGGAATATATTGCACCTGAGTACACTCAAACATATCAAGATTTAGTTGCTATAAAAGAAGCTGAGGAACAATCACATTATTTAATTTCATTGATAAAACCATTGAACTATTTTTTAGTGCCATTATTTTTTATTTATGCAGGTATGCAAGTAAATATACTTGAAGTAGCAAATTGGAATACATTATTTTTTGGTGGAATTCTTAGTATAGTTGCTATTATTGGTAAAGTATTCTGTGGAGTATTTTTACCAAAAAATATTAATAAGTGGCTAGTAGGTTTTGGTATGGTTCCAAGAGGTGAGATTGGACTAATATTTGCTTTAGCTGGACGCGAGCTTGGCGTTTTTAATCAAGAAATATTTGCAGGTATCTTATGTATGGTAGTTAGTACATCCATAATTACACCTCTTGCATTACAAAAAATTAGCAAAACCATTGTATGATTTGCTTTCATGTTTTTTAAATCAAAACTCCTTACAAAATATTATTTATATTTAAAAGGTTATGATATACTATTGATGTATGCATAACAAGAATAATATATATTTAAAGAGGTGTTTGTGATGAAAAATAGAATATTACTCATCAGTGTCATGGTTGGATGTATTAGCGGGTGTAATTCTGGTGCTTCAAGCGCTGTAAATTACCCAGCTACGCCAACTAATCTAGTGGGATTAAATAATAGTTATAAATGTTTACCTAGTTCTTATCCAGGTTACTCTACTATAAATGGGCTTAAAATTGCATATAGCAGTGAGTGTAAGGTTGCTGATGCTAAGAGTAGCATAAAACCAAGCTTGGAAAGTATGGCTATTGCAATAAGTAACTATAGTGGTAAAAGATATTGTACTGGAACACCATTATCATATGATTCAACTACTGGTTTAGGATATGTATTGACAGCTGCACATTGTGTTATTACTAATGTTAAGCCAGCAAATAAAAAAATTACACCTGCTCAAATTACTGTATCAAGTGGTAAAAAATTTGTTAATCAAAGACTGGATGCTTATTCTAATAGCGAAGTAACTGGCACTATAAAAGCTGTATATATTCCAGAGCAGTATTGCGGAGATCCATCTATAAATTGGAATACAAATGTTGATGCCTATGTATGTTCCAATCTATCATCTCAAAATGGTGACATAGCATTATTACAAGTTAAATTTAATAGTCCTGTTAAGCTTAATAGTTCTGTGAAGTTGGCTGATAAAGATTTAAATATACCAAACTCAAGCTATATTATGGCATTAGGTTATGGAATAACGGATGATGATCGGTACAATACCAGTCTGTTTTATATAACATATCAATATTTTGCAACTAATTCATATATGGGTGAAAACGGGTTATCCGCAATCATGAATGGATATTCGATAAATAATGCTTTTTATAGTATTATTTGCGGTGGTGATTCTGGCGGTGGTGATTTTTATTGGGATGGCACAAACTGGCAGTTAGTTGGTGTTCACTCGTATGGATCTGCAACTTGTGGAAAATCTAGTTTTTCATATCTAGCAGCTATGGATATCTCTACTGATGTACGACTATTTTCAAGTAAATTAACTAATATAAAGTCAGCAAATATTAGTAACGAACAAGAGGGTTGTCATTTAGATTTAGCTACCCAAAATGGATTTATTTGTGCGGAGCCACAATAGTACTTTAAAGTAATATAAAATAAAGAGTCTAGATTATAAGTATCTAGGTTCTTTATTTATAGAGGGTAATTGATACACTATCTTTTGGTAAATACGCTCGCCCTGGATCAAGTTTACAGCATTTATCAACATAAATTTTATTAGCGATTTGTTGGTTAAGATTTTTAGCTATGTCATTAGCTAAATTTGAAGCCGTTATATATGTGATTTTAATTGCCACATCTGGTTGGTTTTTGGCATATGCAACTATGGCTTTTATTTCTGCAGTTGATTGTTCTTGATTAACAACACCTCTTGTGTTTTTTACTAGTAAAATTTTCTTGCCATTTAGTGCATTACTTTCGTCATCAATATATACTATATTGCTTTGAGGGTATGTTTTTTCATAATTATTATTAGAGCAAGCAACTAAATTTACAGTTATTAGTCCTAACGATACTATTAATTTGAGCATTTGCATGTTACACTCCTAATGGTTTTATATTAATTATAGTTATTTAAGCTGATGATATTGTAACATGGATATTATAATAAAATAAATCTGTTTTTTGATTTGATGAGATGTATAACTGATTGATATGTAATATTATTGTGATAAAAGTTGTATTATGATGTTAGAATAACTACTTTTAGAAGTTATAGGTATAATTATGCTGTTAAAATTCAGCAAAATGCATGGTCTTGGAAATGATTTTATTGTAATTAATAATCTGATTAATAATTATCAATTTACAAAAGAGCAGATTGCTTTTTTGGCTGATCGTAAATTTGGCATAGGCTGTGATCAAGTTTTAATTATTGATAATCCGACGGATAGTATTAGTGATTTCTACTATAAGATTTATAATGCAGATGGTAGTATTGCTGGTCAATGTGGTAATGGAGCACGCTGTTTTATTCGTTATGTTCATGAGAATAAATTAACTAATAAAACAGAAATTAGCTTACAAACTCGCGATAGAATAATCAAGGGTAAAATACTTGAAAATAATCAAATTATGGTAGATATGGGGATTCCCATATTTACACCATCTCAAATCCCGTTAATTCATACTGAAGAAAATGCTTATTTTTGTATTATAAATGGTGCTCAAGTAAGGTTTTATTCATTATCAATGGGCAACCCTCATGCAATTATTGAAGTTGATGATTTAACTGATTTACATAATGATGCTAAACTTGAAAATATTGCCAGTTATTTACAAAATTCAAATTTATTTCCTGAGAGCGTAAATGTAAATTTTATCTATGTATTAGATAAAAATAATATTCAAATGCGTACATATGAGCGTGGCTGTGGATTTACTCTGGCCTGCGGTACTGGGGCTTGTGCAAGTGCTGCGGCTATGATTCGTGAGAATAGAGTGAGTGAAAGTGTAAATATGTTTATGCTCGGTGGTGATCTAAAAATCTCATGGTTTGGTAATGAACTATATATGCAAGGCAATGCGACATATGTTTTTGATGGTGAGATAATAATATGAGTGATAAATTAAATATCATTTTACCTGGCATAGTTTGGCAAGAATCCGCAGACTATCCATATTTATATAAAGAATTAAAAATCCCGTTATTTACTAAGTTATTATCTAAAGCTAAGCGTACAGCACATGATTTTATATATAGTGATTTTATTTACCCTAAAATATCAGCAAATACATTGGCTAAACAATATGCCAGTGAAATAGGCTTTAATAGCTATAAAAGCTATTTAATTGCAGAACCAACTCATTTAAGAGCAGATCGGGATAGATTATTAATTGCTGAATCTGAGATATTACAAATTAGTGAAGATGAAGCAATACAAATTATAGGCGATATTAATAAGCATTTTGAAGGCGAAATAGAATTACGCTATTTTAAGGATGATTTGTGGGTATTAGGTTGTAACTTAGATTTAGATGATTTACAAAGTTATTCATTATTAGATGTAATTGGTGAAAATGCTGATGAGTTTTTACCAATAGGGGCTTCTCGTTTAAAGCTTCATCAGATTATGAATGAGATTCAAATGCTATTATTTAATCATAGTATTAATCAATTAAGATCTGAAGAAGGATTAGTTACTATAAATAGTTTGTGGTTTTGGGATAAATCATCAAATAATAGAACACCAAATTTAGGTAAGCTAATTAGTAATAATAAAATTATCGGCAAAAGTATAAATAATCTGGCGGAAGATATTTATCTATGTGATAGCTTATTGATTGATAAAGCGTATTATCCTCAGCGTTATCGAGATAGTTTTGCGTGGGTGCAGGCAGTAAATGAATTAGAAACTAAAGTTATACCATTAATAATTAATGGATTAAAAAGTGATAAGTGGAGTACAATCGCTATCTGGCTACCGCTTATCAACCAAACTTATCAATTTGAAATCAGTCGCTTATCATTATACAAATTTTGGAAAAATAAAAATTTTGAAGAATTATCGTTAAGTTTGGTAGAAAATTTATAGTTGTGTTGGTATTGTGTAGTACAGAAGATTTTAAAAGAGAAATATTGTGAAATTTAATATAAAAGATAAATTAAAAGAGATGATGAATGTTGATGGAAAAAAAGACTCTCGTAAATCTCCAACAAACAAAACATCATCACGTAGAGTAGAGCAAGATAATAAATCTACAAGGCAGAATCCACAAGATAGAAGATCTGATTCTAGATTTGGAAATAAAAGTAATGATAAATTTGCTAAAGATAAAAGACAAGATGGCAAATCTACTGGTCGTTTTGAGCGACCAAAACATGATTCTAATGAGACTGCTAGCAGAACTGAGAATAAGAACTATCATACAGATAGATTTGGCGAAAATGTAACTGCAAAAAGAGTTAAATTATATCGCCAAAACCAACAAGAAAAAATTACTTCTCAGCGTATTCGCGAAGAGCGCGTAGATTTAAAAGAAGATTTTAGCGAGCGTATTTCTAAAGCTCTTTCAATGTCTGGAGTTGGTTCTCGCCGTGAGTGTGATCGTTTAATATCAGAAGGTAAAGTAACTTTAAATGGTCGTATTGCTGAACTTGGTCAACAAGTTAAACAAAATGATAGAATTGAAGTACTTGGACGCCCGATTCGCATAAAATGGCAAGATCGTTTAGCGCGTATAATCATTTATCATAAACCAGAGGGTGAGCTTGTTTCACGTGATGATCCAGAAGGTCGTGCTACGGTTTATGAAAAAATTCCATTATTAAAGAATAAACGTTTTACTGCAATTGGTCGCTTAGATTATAACACTAGCGGTTTATTGATTTTTACAACGTCAGGTGAATTATCTAATCGTTTTACACATCCTCGCTATGAAGTTGAACGTGAATATGCGGTACGTGCCTATGGTGATCCTTTGAATAGAGAGCAGTTGGCGGAACTAAAACAAGGGATTATGTTGGATGATGGGAAAGCATCATTTAATGACATTATCAAATTAGATAGAATTGATAGTGATTCAAAAAACCATTGGTATAAAGTTATCTTGTTAGAAGGACGTAACCGTGAAGTACGTCGTATGTTTGAACATTTTGGACTAACCGTTAGCCGCTTAATGCGTGTTCGTTTCGGTGCTGTAAATTTACCACCACGTTTAAAACGTGGGCATTTCTACGAGCTTAATGAAATTGAAGTAGCTAAAGTTATGCAAAGCTTTGGTTTAAACGTAGCTGGAACTGAAGGTCGTATTAACCGAGAGTAATTTTTATAACTCCATGATATGATAAATTTAAAATACTCCTCATATGTAATAAATGAGGAGTATTTTTATTAAATCACGATGTAATCTATTGATATTATTAGCTATTTATTGAATTGTGTTTTATACATATTTCAATTGGTAATTTTAAGTTGCTGAATGCTACAATCTCGATGTTTTAATTTTAAAGAATCTATCTATTATGAAAAAAATCATCGTTACTTTGTTAGCTGTATCGTCATATTCATTTGCCGCTGATGTTTGTGCGCCATCCAATAAAAGCACTTCTATTGAGCAATCTGTAAAGTGGTACCGTACTTCCGCGGAGAAAAATGCGCTATACCACCAAGCGTTTGGGATTGGAACGATGTATGTTGAAAAATTGGTGCAATTACAGAAATTAAAAGCTAAAACTTGGGGGGTTGTGCTTGATATTGATGAAACTACATTAGATAATTCTTGGTATTTCAAAACATGTAAAGATTTAGCTGGTGATGAATCTAATTTTAGCCATTATGTTGCTAATCCACAAAAATCCACAGCTTTGCCAGGTGTGAAAGATTTTGTGGCAACTGTCCATAAATTAGGAGGATATGTGAGCTTAGTTTCTAATCGAGATGGAACTTTTGAAGATAATTCAGGCAGTGTTATGAAAACAACAATTGCCAATTTGCAATCAGAAGGTATTTATTTTGATCAGATTATTTTAGCTAATCGCCGTGATTCAAAATTTCCAAGTGATAAAAACCCTAGATTTAATGCAGTTACTACTGGTAATTATGATGCAACTCAGATGGTTTGGTCAAATAAATTACCAGCACATCAAGTGATTGCTTATTTTGGTGATAATATCCAAGATTTTCCTGTTTTTAAGCAGGCTAAAATGGAGCAATTAGATATTAATGACTCTACATACAACAAATTTGGTAATGGTTATTTTATTATGCCAAATCCTATGTATGGTAGTTGGGGAAATATGCCAATAAAATAATATATATTAGATAGATATTAAATATTAAATGTGGTTTATGGTTACGTATTGTAAAAAATGTATAATGATGTGATACAATTTGCATATTACATTTTTATGCTCATTATTAATGCTTATTAACAGTATTTTTACTTTTTAGCTTTAGTATATTTATTAATATCTTATTTATATGGTTATAGTATGAATGACATTGTTAAATCTATAAGTGACTTACCAAATATAAATTCCATTTTAATTTTTGTGTGTATTGGCCTAGGTGGTTTACTATCTAGAATTAAAATCTTTGGATTTAGCTTTGGGGCTACATTTAATACTTTACTTGTTGCATTAGTTTTTAGTAGTATGGGTTTTACAATTAATGCATTTTTGAAATATTTTATGTTTTCGATGTTTTTATTTGCAACTGGATACCAGTGTGGCGATAAATTACCGCTAGTTTTTAGTCGGCATTCAATAAAACATATTTTATTATCAATAATTATGGCATTTTTCTCATTGCTTACAGTAATTTTAATATATAAGTTATTTAATCCTAGCTTTGGGATTTTGGTTGGAGTTGTTGCTGGTAGTTTAACGCAAACAAGTATTATTGAAATAGCTTTAGATTCTGCTAGTGGGTTATCTTCAAATATTATGGCAAACGCTAATATGCAGATATATGAATCATTTTCTATTGCATATGCTGTAGGTGTATTAGTGATAATAGTTTGGAGTGGTTATTTGATAGAGCTTTTTTATGGTAAATCATTTTTATCAGAGAAACGTAGTTCATCATTTAAATTAGATACTGTGATAGTCAACAAAAAGTTCCCAATTGTGACAATAAGCTTTGGTGTTGCTATGGGTGTAGTTATAGGGTGGATTAAATTTCAAGCTTTTGGCGTTACAATTGCAATTGGTAGTATTGGATCTTTATTAGTTGGTTTAGCAATTGGTTATTTTGATAGCTGTATAAGTAAAAAAACGGTAAATGAAAATGTTATTAATTTTGTTCAAGAACTAGGTTTATTGTGTTTTATTGCTAGTGTTGGTTTATCTGTGGGTAAAGGATTTTATTCAGTAGTTGAGCAAAATGGTGCTTATGTTATTATGCTAGCTTTTATTATGTCAATAATTCCATTATTCATCACGACTATTTTGGGGCGTTTTATCTTGAAGTACGATAATGTTTCTGTTTTTTCTGGGGCCATTGCAGGAGCCAGGGTATCAGGGCCAGCGTCTGCACTAATTTTTCAAAAGACTGGTAGTTCGCAACATTTGCAAGGGTTTGCAGTGAGTTATGTTGTCTCAAGTATTTTGTTATCATTTATTGCACCGATTATTGTGCTGTTATTTCATTAATGTATTAGTAAAAAATGCTATAAAAAAACCATTTGAATTAGAATTATTTGTAGTACAATATACGTTATCGAGTCAGATTTGTTCTCCTGCTTGCGCGGCTCGATATATTTAGCAGCTAAACGGAGAGATTTCATTTCAAATTATCTTCCCTTATTTAGCTTTAATTCATTATGATATATCCGATGTATTGGCAATATTCTATTAGATGATGAGTAATGATCTTTTATGAAACCAATGACGTTGAGAAGTCTTTATTAGAAGAAATATAATTATGATTAAGGTTAGTAACCTTTTTAAAAGCTACAAAGTTAAAAAGAAACAACATAGTGTATTAGATGATATCAGCTTTGAAGTTGGTGCAGGTCAAGTTTATGGCATAATTGGTCGATCTGGCGCTGGTAAATCTACATTGATCAAATGTTTGAATTTACTTGAAGTACCCGATAGTGGGTCAATTATGATTGATGGCGTTGATATAACCAAAATTTCAGCAAAAGAGTTGCGTAAAGAACGTCAGCAAATTGGCGTAATTTTCCAGCATTTTAATTTATTAAGTTCAAAAACAATCTTTGAAAATATTGCTTTACCATTAGTTTTGCAAAGTAACTATAGCAAAGAAGAGATAAAAGAACAAGTTAATAAAATGTTGCAGCTAGTTGGGTTACAAGACTTTGCTAATAAATATCCAGCCAGTTTATCTGGTGGACAAAAACAACGAGTTGGTATTGCTCGGGCTTTAATTACTAAACCAAAATTATTATTAAGTGATGAAGCAACCTCAGCTCTTGATCCTCAAACTACAGCTAGTATTTTGGAATTATTATTAGAAATTAATCAAAAGCTTGGAATTACTATAGTTCTTATTACTCATGAATTAGAAGTTGTGCGTAAAATTTGCGATAAAGTTGCGGTAATTGATAGTGGTAAAATCATTGAAGAAGGTGACTCTGCAGCTATCTTATTGCATCCAAAAGAAGCATTGACGCGTAAATTAGTAATAGAAGAAGGATTTGAGTTATACCTCGAAAATGTTAAAGATTTTTATTCTTTTGAAAAAAGTAGTGAACGCCATATAATACTTTTATCTTTTATTGGTGAAAATACATATCAACCTGTTTTAAGTAATATTAGTAAAGCAACGGATTGTCATTTTAGTATTTTACGTGGTGAGTTAGATCGTATAAAAAATACTCCGTTTGGACAGTTATTGATTGAGTTTCAAGGGTCAGAGTCAGCTTTAGCGACTGCTAAAAACATCTTGAAAGAAATGAATGTGCATTATGAAATTATATATTAATAGGGTAGAATAAAATGTCATTAGCAATTATGAATGATTTATTTACAAATATTGATTGGAGCGAAATTAGTGATGCTTCAGTTGATACTATGTTTATGCTTGGATTTTCAGTATTATTTAGTACCTTGATTGGTATACCGGTTGGATTAATTTTATTTTTAACAGGTAAAGATAATTTGTTGGAAAATAAATATATCCATAATATATTATCATTTATAATAAATGTATTACGTTCAATACCATTTATTATTTTATTAATTATGATGATACCTTTAACATCAATGTTATTAGGAACTTCACTAGGTGCCAAAGGTACAATTCCACCGTTAGTTATGGGTGCATTTCCATTTTTTGCTCGCTTGGTTGAAAACGCGTTAAAAGAAATTGATCGCGGTATTCTAAGTATGGCAGAAAGCTGTGGTGCAACTACATGGCAAATAATTTGGCATATATTATTACCAGAAGTATTACCTGCAATTATTGCAAGTATTACAGTTACGGCGATTGCTCTTGTTTCGTATACTGCAATGGCTGGAGCTGTTGGTGGTGGAGGCTTAGGTGATTTAGCTATACGTTATGGTTATCAGAGATTTCAGACAGATGTGATGTTAGTAACCGTTGTATTAATGATTATATTGGTTCAAGCTATTCAAATGCTTGGAGACTTTATTGTAAAGATAATGCGTAAGAAATAGTTTTATCTATGAGTAAATAAAAAGCTTAACAAAAAATGTTAAGCTTTTTTTATGCATTATTTATGTTATTAAAGCTAAATTCACCATCATCATACAATAAATATGCGCCAGCTGGATTATCTTCCCAGTCCGGTGTTTCATAGCGGTCTACTTTATCATTGACTGTATAGTGTCCTGGATGGTGTGTATGGCCGTGTATAATAGTATCTGCACCATATTGATTAGCATATTCTATAATTGATTCATCAACAACATTATAAATATAATCTGGTTTTGGTATTTTATTACTATTTTTAGATCCTTGCTCCATTTTATCTTTTATTTTATAGCGCCATGAGAGAGGTGTTTTTAAGAGTAGCCAAACTACAAATTTATTTTGTATAATTTTTTTCATCTTTTGATAACCAATATCTAGCGTGCAAAAAGTATCACCATGACTAAGTAAAATCTTATGTTTTCCAGTATAAATTGAGTGCATGTCTGGAATTAGTTTTATATTAGTCTTTTTTGCGAAATTTTTGCCTACTGCAAAATCATGATTGCCACCGCGAAAATAAGTGGGGGTGCTTTTGGCAAAGTTGCTAAGATGTAACATCATTTCTTTTGCAAATGGTGTCATGTCATCATCACCAAGCCAATGGTCAAAAAAATCACCCAAAATATATAAAGCATCAATACCACCATTTAAATTATCTAGTAATTGGTAAAAAATCTGATTTTTATCAGGCGTATTTGGAGCTAAATGTAGATCTGAAATAAATACCAATTTCATATACTCTTTGTCTTTCTATTTTGTATATTATTATATTATAAGTAAATTTTAGCATACCTTGCCAGATTAAACTCATCTAACATTTTATACCGTACCCGATAAATTTTATATATTAATTACTAAAATCTTTATAGATGAATTTCTTGTGATGCAAAATTATCATATGCTAATAATAGTAAGGTGTTGTATTTTCTCACAGGATGTTTTATGCCCCTTAAATTCTTAATCTACTGTAATAACTATGTTAATTTAGATTTTTACCATGTTGCAAAGATGAAATATGCTCATTGCATATTTGCTTATTCCATGTTTATATTGAGAAGAGTAAAATGTTAAATATTTTGATGTTATACATTGTTTATGTCTTATTAAAAGCATTTGACCAATGTTGATGTCATTACATAAAGTATTTTATACAATGAATTAAGATTTATCAGTGATTATATATAGCAGTGTATCCTGATGAGTCTTTTTACCGTTCTAAATATAAGATTTATTTGATAATTTTTATCTTTCAATAGGAATACCAATGAAGAATATTTCATTAAAGAAATTGGTGTGCTATTTAGCTATAGCATCTTTGCCAATTAGTATGATTGCATGCGGAGGCAGTTCAAGTAATGGTGGTGGAAATAATAGCGGAGTTTCTTTAACTCTAACTGCCCCAAGCATGTACCCAGCAGGTTCATCGTCAGCAATAAATGCGATGTTAACTATCAATAATACATCAAATGAGTCAGCTCTTGGCTTACAATATTCAGTACCATCTGATTTAAATACTACAGGTGTAGATATATCAGTACTTAATGATGATAGTA
>JAQUVM010000003.1 GCA_028693355.1 Burkholderiales bacterium | reverse complement strand
ACACTTCGTCATATTTCTTATCAGTATTCCTAGTCCACAATAGAAATACTGCGAGTAAATTTTAATTATTTATATTTAATCTATCTTAAGTAGATATTTATTTTGCTAATATGGTATTTACAACAGACTCAAAATTTGCAAATTTATCTTCATCATAAGCAATCTTCACTTTAGCATATGGAAGTAACTCCGAAAAATTTCCAAACATCACACTATTATGAAAATTTTGCATTAGTTCCAAATCATTATGGTCATTACCAAAAACAAAAATATCATCATGATTACTAAGTGGCAAATATTTGATGCCATCATATTTATTAACACCACTTGGCATAATATCAAAGCAATTATTATAACTATGAAATTTAATTTCTAAGCCGTGCTCTTTTGCTAAAGACGTACAATGTTCACTATATTCGTTATTTAGAATTAAAATTTTGTAAATACCATCACTTAATAGCACATCTAAATCATTACTTGGATTTTGTCCGCTAATTCGTAAAATATCAGGCAGTATCCAACTCTCGGCTTTAGAATGAAAATATCTTTGATGGCTATCAATTAGATAAGGCACATCATTACTATCTAAATAACCACATAAATTACTAATAACATCTGATGGCAAGAATTTTTGATGAACAATATCACCGCGATTCACAACCAATCCACCACCAAAAACTACCGATGGAAAATTAGTACACCAATCTGGTAGCATAGGTACAAAATCACGATATGAGCGCCCAGTTGCAAAGTAAATACGATGCCCCATAGTTACTATATTAGCTAGTACACTTTCAAAATCTTCAGTTAATTTAAAACCATCATAAATTATAGTTCCATCTAAATCAAATACAAAAGTTTTTTTGGTACCTGAGTTAATTTTTAGCTGTGTAACTTCAGCTTTGTTTAATAACATATACAGTATAATTTCTCTTATTTTTTTGAGTAGTTATTATATCATAAGTACATGCTATAATAACGCAACAGATAATAGATAAGATAAGGCTCTTGAAATATGTTGAGTAATAATCATTTAGCAGCAGTCCAACAAGATTTAGACAAAAAAAAGGTATTAGTTGTTGGTGATGTAATGCTAGACCGCTACTGGTTTGGTGATGTAAATAGAATCTCCCCAGAAGCACCTGTTCCAATTGCAAAAATTAACAAAATTGAAGATAGACCAGGTGGCGCTGCAAACGTTGCTAGAAATATTGCAAGTTTAGGTGGAAGCGTTACATTATTATCCGTAGTTGGAACCGATGAACCATCAGTAATATTAGAAAAACTATTACAAAAAGATAGCGTACAGACTATGTTAAAACGCGATCAAACTATTAGTACTATTGTAAAACTACGTGTTTTAGCAAAAAATCAACAATTAATCCGTATAGACTTTGAAGAAAAACCATCTCATGAAATTTTGGCAGATGTCTTAGATACCTATGAGCAAGTTATTGAAGATCATGATGTAATAATCTTATCTGATTACGGTAAAGGTGGTCTTAGTCATACTATCAAAATGGTTGAAATTGCCCGCAAACACAATAAAAAGATTCTAGTTGATCCAAAGGGATCTGACTATGATAAATACAATGGTGCCACAATCATTACACCAAATAAAAGCGAAATGCTAGATGCAGTCGGAGCTTGGGAAAGTGAAGAAGAATTACATGCAAAAGCCAATCAATTAATTAATAATCTTAATTTATCTTACCTACTTGTTACTCGTAGTGAGGAAGGTATGACATTATTTGCAGATAAAGCTCATAACTACCCTACTTTTGCCCAAGAAGTATATGATGTTTCTGGCGCAGGAGACACTGTAATTGCCACACTTGGACTAATGTTAGCCAATGATGTAGCTATAGCGGATGCAGTACAAATTGCTAACTTTGCAGCAGGTATTGTCGTTGCAAAATTAGGAACAGCAACTGTTAGTAAACAAGAATTAATCAATAACATAACAAAACATATTACAGGATAAGACAATATGATTATTGCAGTAACTGGAGCCGCTGGATTTATTGGCTCAAATATAATAAAAGAATTGAATAAACGTGGGTTTTATGACATCATTGCCGTTGATAACTTAACTAACGGCGATAAAGCGAAAAATCTTTCTGATCTAGAAATTTTAGATTTTATCGATAAAGAAGATTTTATTCAAGCTATTGTTGATGGTGAATATAATAATCAACTGGACTATATATTCCATCAAGGTGCATGCTCCGCAACTACCGAATCTGATGGCCGTTATATGATGAAAAATAATTATGAGTATTCTTGTTTATTACTTGAATATGCTCAAAAAAATGAAGTTCCAATGATTTATGCTTCATCAGCTGCCACATATGGTGCTAGCGAGATTTTTATTGAATCACGTGAAAATGAAATTCCATTAAACGTATATGGCTATTCAAAAATGTTATTTGATCAAACAGTAAGAAGATACTTTGATGCCGGAGTACGTTCCCCTATAGTTGGCTTAAAATATTTCAATGTATATGGGCACCGTGAGTTTCATAAGGGACGCATGGCATCAGTTGTATTACATCACTTTAAACAATACCAAGAATTTGGAACAGTAAAACTATTTGAAGGATGCCAAGGATACGGGAATGGAGAGCAATCTCGTGATTTTATCTCTGTAGAAGATGTTGTAAAAGTAAACATGCATTTCTTTGAAAATCATACTCAAAGCCCAAATGAAATTTCAGGAATATTTAACTGTGGTACTGGTAATGCCCGTAGTTTTAATGATTTGTCATTAGCAACGGTGAATGCATGCCGTAAACATGAGGATTTAAAACCCGTTGACTTAGCAACTGCGATAGAGCTTGGCATTATTGAATACATACAATTCCCAGGTGACTTAGCAGATAAATACCAATGCTTTACACAATCAGATAACAATAATATAAGCAAATTTGGTAAATATAAAAGCGAATTCCTCACTCTTGAGCAAGGAATTGAAAATTATGTTGACTTATTAATTAAGTAATTATTTAAAAACTACCATAGAAATTTCTATGGTAGTTTTTACTGCTTTATGAGATATTATTAAATATTTACCCCATCAAAGCAATGACCAGCTAAAGCTCTAACCGAAGGACAAAACTTATATATAGCTTTATTATTTTTGTCTAATGTACTTACATATTCCCATTTATCTGAAGACATATATTCATATCTTGTTGCCAAAATACTGCCTTTTGATAATTGAGAATTAATTACTTTAGTCATCAATTCTGCAACCTTGTTACCGTTATTTTGATTTAATTGTGGATTTTGACTCATAAATAATTCTAGATCTTTTATTGCTTTCTTTTCGTCATTATTAACAGTAATTAAATCATATACCCAACTATCAAAGCTATCAGCAGGATCCCACGATCTAGTAACAGCAAGAGGACTCAAAAAACCAAAAGCAGGATTCCACATAAATAATGCGCTCATATTAGTAGTCATAGTCTTACAGAGAGCATCATCATTAACAGCACTTTGATTAGCAATTACTATTGCTTGTCCAACCCCCTTCTTGCCCTCATTATAAAGTTCACATACTCCACTACCTAATTTAATGCACAGCTCATCAAAATTTTTAATTTCTAAACCTTTCATTAAAGAATTCATAACTTTTATATGATCATCAACTGCTGTAATTTTTGCATTATAATATTTAGTTCCATACTCATTAGTTGCTAACTTCCCTGCTAATAATTTTACTTCATTATTTAATGCTAAAAAAAGATTAGTTTTATTTGCATTATCCGCATTAGAAACAAGCTTCCACATATAAAACATGCCATTTATATTTTTTGAATTCTTTGCAAATATATGATTAAATGTAGGCTCAGTAATCTTCTCATATAATTGAGGTACGTTTTGAGTAGGAGTTTTTGTCATACTTCCATCATTATTTAATATTCTAGTGTCTGATACTAAAAACCGCCCTCCAGGTACAGGAGTAGTTAAAGGCCTATACTTAACCAGATAATTTGTGTGCAATTTATTACTTCCATAATTATTATTTGTTGGTTCTAAAAGACATGTTGTTGCTTGCGAATTTATGGAGATAGAACTCAAAGTTATCAATACAAAAATTTGTTTATATATTTTTCTCATAAAACATTTCCTTAATAATTTAATTTATATTATTTATCATTATATTAATAGTTGATTTTAATTTACACACAATATACGCATTATTAATATGTGTAAAGCGCACTATAATAACAGTAAATAAAATATCTGTCAAATAATAACTTGATTATAAATAATTTTATTAAGCTTAATGACTATACAAAATTGTATAAATATAAGTCAATACATAAATTTTTGATGTGAATTTAAAATTAGTGAAACACCACTTATTTTTGGTTTTGAAGATGAAATTATTAAGATAACAATGCAATATATGAAAAAAATCTCATAGCCTTTTATTGCTTAAAAGAATAATGATAATTAAAAGTAATAAAATTAGAATTATGATTAAAGGACATGCCTTATAGATAGATAATGTTAACTAAAAATGTAGCATATTTAGAGATGAAAATTAAGGATATAGCACTCTACAAAAACTATACTAGTTTCTAATTTTTGTAAAGTACTATAATAGAATTTATAACTATTTTGCTTCTTTATAACGCTCTGAGTATTCTCTCGTAGCTGTTTTCAAAACAATTTTCTCGCCCACATTTACAAAAGATGGTACAACAACGCGAATACCTATATCTAATATTGCAGGTTTATCCATAGCTGTAGCTGTAGCACCTTTGATTTGAGGATCTGTTTCAGCAATTGTGCATACTATTGTAGTTGGGAATTCAACTGCAAGAACTCCGCCATCAACTAATTTAAGTCTTACATTTATGCCATCAGATAAAAATACAGCATCGTCACCAATCACATCCGGATTTACCGTAATTTGGCTGTAATCTTGCATATTCATAAATACATAATCTTCACCTTCTTTATAAAGATAAGTGCATT
Source organism: Burkholderiales bacterium (assembly GCA_028693355.1). Taxonomy (GTDB): domain Bacteria; phylum Pseudomonadota; class Gammaproteobacteria; order Burkholderiales; family UBA11063; genus Aquella. The sequence goes on along the minus strand of JAQUVM010000003.1, from coordinate 58,592 downwards.
CTAATTCTTCTGTTGACAAACGTTCTATTGAATCTGTTGATCTAAATGCTGTTTGAGCTTTTGAACCTGTTTGAATATTTCTCATTTCAGTTTGAATAAAAGCACCACCACCAGTTCCTGATTTAACTGTACGAGTACTTAATACTGCAAATTGACGACCTTCATACTGAATAATCCAACCTTGACGAAGATCAACTGCTTTTTCTTTCATATTTTTTCCTTTTTATTATTGAGAGTATTTCGTTTGGATACCACACAATCAAAGCAGATTGTTTCCAATTAATCTCATATTATATCATAGCGGCATTATGATTTCTAGAATTGAATACAAACATAAATGTATTCAAATTAAGCTACTTATCTAATGTATTATCAATCTCTAAAATCCATTGCTGGACTTTATTAGTTTCTTGCTCTCCAAGTAAGTATTGCTTAAATGAAGTATTAGCATCATGAAAGCGATAATAGATTAAAACATCTGGTAAATTAGTTGCCATAATATTTTTTTCAAAAATAAGTCTAGCAAATAAATCATAATCAGCACATACTTTATAACTAGGGTCATATCGTAAGTCATTTAATGCAGACTTACGAAACATAATACTAGGATTTAAAAATGGTACTCCATCAAAAAAACTTTTCTTTAGTTTCCCCATAGAAGATGATATAGCATAGTTTAACTTTACTATAGACTTGTCTGAGTAAAATGCATCAGCTTGACCACCCACAAAACCGTACTGAAGGTTATTTTCTAAAAAATTTATTTGCTGCTCAAATCTATTTGCAACACAAATATCATCATGATCTATCATAGCAATAAATTCACCTTGCGAATTATTAATCCCCATATTTGAAGCTATAGCTATACCACTATTTATTTCATTCTGTACCCAGATAATTCTACTATCATTATAACTACTAATAATATTATGTAATCGCATCTCATCAGCAGGACTATCATTGACAATGATAAGCTCAAAATCAGAGTATGTTTGAGAAAGAATACTCTCAATAGCTTCACGTAAATAAATCTCATTAGTTTGATAAATAGGCATTACCACACTAAGTTTAATAGCATTCTTTATAATATTACCTTTCAAAGATACTAGCTAATAACAATTAGCCAATATTATACTTTACTCATTAGTCTATAAATTTTCTAGATGCCTAAATATTATATGTTACTATACATTGCTGTTATTAAACAGCACTCATTTTAAAAGGAATTATTATGAAAAAAATTATACTTGGAGTTTTATTTGGTGCGATTACTACAGTTTCATTTGCTAAACCTGTTGTAGTTAGCGATAGCTTTGACTCAACTAAAATGATGTGTGGCGAACGCCATGTTGATGATGGTATTAATAAAAAAGATTTAAAAGATATGAATTGTAAAAAATATAATGAGAAAAAAGATAATATCTATTTCTTCGATGATAATTCTAAAAAATTAGTTCATTGTAAAGCTGATAAAGTTGGCAATATCGCTGTTGCAGAATGCAAAACAATGTAATTAGTTATTTATGATACCTAAAGAGCTATATTTCTATAGCTCTTTTTATTTAATAACCCACTAAGTCACTCAACTATTCGCAATTTATAGTATAATAGCTGCGAGCTAAAATTATTCATAATTGGTTTAAATAATGATTATTCTTAATAAAGATAGGCATGTTTCACTAATAATTATTTTATTTGGGATTTTTTGGGCATCTACTGCTTCTAAGCTAAGTTTACCTTTCCTTACACTATACCTACATAATTACACAAATATATCAATAATATCAATTGGAATTATCGTAGGATGTCAACCATTAGCTTTATGCTTTGGAAGTACTATTGGAGGATACTTATCTGACAAGTTTAGTCGTCAAGCAATCTTAATTTCATCATTAATCATGAGTATAATTGCATATTTAGGATTTTACTTAACAAGTAATTATATAAATAATAACTATATAGCTATCATATTTGCAACATTAAATCTAATAAATGGTATAGCAACAGCTTTGTTTTCACCTATATCACGAGTGATACTTAGTGATTTAGCAACATCACCAGAAGATAAAATTAAACTCTTTCATACTAGATATTTAATTTGGAACATAGGTAGCACCGTCGGACCGCTCTTAGGAGCATATTTAGGTTTAAGTGCTAATAATCTTACTTTTTTAATAACTGGTACTGCCTATATAATTTATGCTTCATTAATAATTATATTGCCATATAAAAGTCCATACTCAAATAGTGTAAATAAAAGCTCATATAAACTATTTCAGACAATTGCCATATTAGCTAAAAATAAATCACTAGTTTCACTATTAATAAGTCTTATTTTATTTAACATTATATACTCTCAATTTGGTAGCAATATTGCTATTATTATAGAAAATAATATAGAAAATGGCGTGGTCTTTTTCTCATATCTACTAAGTTTAAGTGCGGCTATTATTATAGTTATGCAACCTATCATTTTTACAATTGTAAGAAATAAAAATCAATCCTCAGTTATGATAGTAGGCTATATAATTTGTCTTATCGGCATTATATTAATGTTATCAGTAAAAATTGATAAATCTACCATGATAATATTTATATGCTTACTGACAATTTCAGAAATTTTAATTTTTCCGACCGGAAATATAATTGCAGATAATATAACTGAAGAAAAGTATCGTGGTATAACATACGGCATAATTGATTTAGAGTATTTTGGAAGCGCAATTGGACCGATTCTCGGTGCGTTTATATTACAAAATATATCAACAAATTACTATTGGACATTTATGTTTATAATAAATATACTCAGTATTTATTTCTGCAAATCAATTATGGTAAAAAATAATAAATGAATATTAATACATTTGCATTACTCATATAAATATAGTGTTTTTAATATATTAATATAAATAATTTAAGGTTTAGATAAGCTCAATATATTCTCAAAAACAACTTCTGGAGTGATACCCCATAAGCAATGATAATGATCAAATTTACAAGTTCTTGCAAAACATGGCGAACATTCTATATCAATTTTAACAATTGAAGCTTTGCCTGATAGTGGTGGTGTGAATCCAGGAGAAGATGAACCATATAAGGCAACCACATGAGCTCCAACAGCACATGCAATATGCATAAGTCCAGAATCATTACTGACTACAGATTTTGCCATTGCTAATATATCAAATACATCAACAAGATTAGTCTTTCCACAAAGATTGACCAAATTTTCATTCTTATCTGCAAGAGAGATTACTTCATCAGCAATTTCATTATCTTTTGCGGAACCCATTATCCATACTTGGTAACCTTTGCTAGACAACATCTGAGTTAAAGTTGCAAAGTGCTTAGTAGGCCAGCGTTTTGCAGGCCCATATTCAGCAGCTGGACAGATACATACAATAGGCTTATCTAGTGCAAGACCAAATTTATTTAAGATATTTTGTTGATTATCTTTATCTATACTAAAGGCAGGATAATCAATTTTTGCAGGTTTTTTGCCATCATTAGCAAGAGCACAAAATCTATCTATCATTAATGGTAATGCTTCTTTATCTAATTTATAGACATCATTCAACAAACCATAACGCATTTCACCAACAAATCCTGTACGTCGTTTTATACCAGCAAAAAATGGAATAATTGCAGATTTTAATGAGTTTGGTAATACAAAAGTTTGATCATATCTTTCTTTACGCAAGCTTAAACCAAGTTTGATACGATTCATCAAACCAAATTCACCATGCTTAAATGGATTTAAAAAGACCTGAGTAACCTCAGGCATTCTTTTTGCAACATCCTTTGCCCAATCATTTACTAAAACATCAATTTGGCAATTATCTCCATATCGATTTTTTAATAATTTTAACAAAGTCTGCCCCATAACCATATCACCAACCCAAGCTGGTGCTACAATCAAAATTTTATATTTAGACATTTACAGCTTATTTTTCTAAAACATAATGCGTTGAACAATAAGGACAAGTAATTTCTTTATTTACTTCTTTTTCAATTTTTAGAAAAACTCGTGGATGCGCATTCCACTTTAACATATCAGGCATTGGGCACTGCAAAGGTAAATCATTAGCGGTTAGTTTTATAACAGTTTCTTTATTTTCATGTAACATAGTGAATCCTCTAAAATAATTTTAAGGTTTTAATTTATCATAGTTGTGCTACTATAAACAACTAAGTAGAATACGACTCTGTGTATATGAAACTACACGAGAAGCTTTCTTACAAGGTTGATATACTATAGACCACGCATTATCTCTGGGATTACTTCAAATAAATCCCCTACATAACCATAATCAGCATATTCAAAGATTTGTGCATTTGGATCATTATTGATAGCTAAAACTTTCTTAGAGTCTTTCATTCCAGCAATATGTTGAACTGCTCCTGATACACCAACAGCAATATAAAGTTCTGGTGCAACTATCTTACCTGTTTGCCCTACTTGACAATCATTATTGGCATATCCTGCTTCCACTGCTGCTTTTGACGCACCAATTGCAGCACCGATTTTAACAGCAAAACCACCAATAACTTCATCAAAGCTTTCTTTAGAACCTAATGAACGTCCACCTGATACAATACGTTTCGCAGATGCTAATCCTACTGTCTCAATGACACTTAACTTTTCTGAAACAAATTGAATTTTGTTATCTGTATCTACCAATAATTCTTTATTAACTACTGCTGCATTTCCACTAGATGCTACCGCATCAAAACATATCGTACGAATAGTCAAAAATTTAATTTCATCAAATGATTCCACTTCGGCAATAATATTACCAGCATACATTGGTTTTTTGAAAATATTTGGCGATGATATAGCAAGTACATCACTAATTTGCCCCATATCTAAAAACCCTGCAACTCTAGGTAGTAAATCTTTACCAGCGCTATCGGATGCCATTAATACATGTGTATAACCTTTAGCTATATTGGCCAATGACTCAGTTAAATTGCTCGCTAATAGGTCATTTGAGGTTAAATTTGCTGCATGATAAATAGATGTAATACCAGAATAAGAAGTAACTTTACTTAAATCTGCGGCACCTAAAACCAAAACATCACATACGCTAGATATTTTGTGCGCTGCTGTAAGCACATTGGCTAAATTTGGATTAATTTGGTTATTTCTTGCTAAAGCTATAATTAATACTTTCATCATTAAACTCCATTAGCTTTAATAACATTAACAACATCATTAAGATTAGTTAAAAATTTACATTGCTTCTTAACTTCACCATCAGTTACAGATATTAAACGACTATGAGCACTTAAATCTAAACCTAGATCAGCTGCCAATTTTTTCTCAATCGGTTTTTTCTTAGCCATCATTAACTGTGGAAGTTTAATAAATCTTGGTTCATTTAATACTAGGTCTGCACTAATTACAGCTGGAAGATTTATTTCTAAGGTTTCATTACCCGCATCTATTTCTCTAACTACTCTAATAGAATTACCATTTACATCAAGAGATGATGCACAAGTTACTTGTGGAAGGTTTAATTTACCTGCTAACATTTGTGCCATTTGGTTAGCATCATCATCAATAGCTTGCTTACCCAATAAAATCAAATCTGGCTTTTCTTCTTTTGCGATATGTGCAAATATCTTAGCTATATTTAATGGTTCATAATTTTCATTTGATTCAACTAAAATAGCACGATCACAGCCACGAGCCAATGCAGTACGCAAAGTTTCTTCACTCTTTATAGTACCGATTGATAACGCTACTATTTCAGTTACTAAACCTTTTTCTTTCAAACGAACTGCTTCTTCAATTGCATTTTCATCAAATGGATTTAAAGACATTTTACTATGTTCTATCTCTACATTACTATGATCTGCTTTAACTCTAACGCGTACATTTGGATCAACTACGCGTTTAGCCGCTACTAAAACTTTCATTAATCTATCACTTTCTTTGTAACTTTAATGCCATTTCGGCTAAATATTTTCCTTGTGCTACTGCAAGAGCTTTTTCTTCTACAGTAATTTCATTATCAGAATTTATTCCAGCTACATGAGTCACCCCATATGGTGTACCACCGCTAGCTGTAGTAACTAACTCCATATTAGAATATGGTAGACCAACTAAGCACATGCCATGATGTAATAAAGGTAACATCATTGATAATAATGTTGCTTCTTGACCACCATGCATCGAAGAACTAGATGTAAACACACAAGCTGGTTTAGCAATTAAATCACCACCTAACCATTCATTAATAGTACCATCTAAAAAATATTTCATACTAGCTGCCATATTTCCAAAACGAACTGGAGAACCCAATGCTAAACCAATACAGTCTTTCAAATCTTGCACAGTTGCATACGGATCACCACTATTTGGAATATCATTTTCAACTTGTTCACAAACGCTTGAAACCTTAGGTACTGTCCTCAATCTTGCTTTTGCACCTTCGACAGAATTTACTCCACGTGCAATTAATTGAGCGAGTTCTTTTGTTGCTCCATGCACACTATAATATAATACTAATATTTCTTGCTTCATCTTTGGGTAATTTCTGATAAAATAATTACATATTATACCAGAATTAACAATAAACTAAAATGAGAACTAAACTTCTACTTAGCATACTAGCCTATTATGGCTTTACATCAGCCTGTAACGCGGATGTAATGGCTGAGCAATTTCAGCAAACTAATCAAATGCAGATTCGCTCACAAAGCAATCTGTGGCAGCGCATGCGAGATGGATTCAAATTAGACCACACAGAAACTAAAGAAGTTAAATTTTGGGAAAAAAAATATAGTAGCCCTAAGTACTTTAATATAATCATGCAAAATGCGGCTCCTTATTTATATTTTGTAGTAACAGAAATGGAACGCAGAGGTATACCATTAGAATTAGCTTTAGTGCCAATAGTGGAAAGTACATATAATCCAAATGCAATTTCTCCATCAGCTATATCTACTGGCATGTGGCAATTTTTAAATGGCTCTGGTAAACGTTTTGGTATGACAATTAATTCAGATCTAGATGAAAGAAAAGACATAATTAAATCAACACGTGGAGCCATAGCATACTTACAATATTTAAATGACTTATTTGGATCGTGGGAGCTTGCTATTGCAGCTTATAACTGGGGTGAAGGTAACATAAATAGCGCAGTATTAAAAGCTAATAGTAAAAATTTTTATGACTTAGATGTACGAGATGTTACTAAGCAATATGTACCAAAAGTAATTGCTCTTGCAAACATAATTGAAAACCCTAGTAAATTTGGTATTAAATTAACTGATCTACAAAATCAACCTTACTTTGCAATTGCTTATCCTCCTGACTCAACTACAGTAAACAATTTTATAAGTCAGGCTGGTATTGATACAAATTTAAATAAAAAATTAAATCCTCAATATAACTCATTAAGTTATAACGTATCAAATCAACAGCGATTATTAGTGCCAATTGCTAATCAATTAACTTATTTGGCAAGCATAGGACAATCAGATAAATTTCAATCTCAAAAACTACAATTTGCACCACAGATACAGCAAGCATCTGTGCCGATTAATACTCCACCCCAACAAAATATTGATAATACAGTTAATAACGATGATCCAATTGCAATGTTAGCAAATAATAGCGCAAGTAAAATACAGGCTTCACCGCAACCAGTCAATACTTCGCCACAAATATCACCTTCTAAATTAGATATAAATGATTTGTTATCATCAAATCAAGCATCAACTAATTATACCGTTGCAATTGGAGATACCCTCTACTCAATTTCTAAAAAATTTGCAGTGAGCATAGATCAATTAAGATCAGATAACAATATTGGTGACAATGGAATCCAAGTTAATCAGACTTTAACAATACGCACCAATGGATAAATATTCAAGAAAGATAAATTTCATAAATGTCAAAATCAACTACATATAATGGCGATATAATAAATGGCACTCCAGTAATAACATCATTAAATATCCAAGATCTTGAACTTAATAAATCATACCGCTTTATGTTTGAAGGTTCAAGCATGAATATAGGTCAGCATTGGTATGTGCCAGTAGTAGTTTTACGCGGCTCTAACGAAGGTAAATCAATACTGATTAATACAGGAATTCATGGCGATGAAATAAATGGTGTCCGAGTAATTCAAAAACTTATTTCTGAAATAGACACATCAAAGCTAACAGGTACAATAATAGCTGTACTACAAGCTTCACCAAACTCATTAGCACAAATCAGTAAAAACTGGTCACTAGCTACAGATGGTGGCGACTTTGAAAATATGAATCGAGCATTCCCGGGCAAGGAAAGTGGCAATAGCGCCGAAAACCATGCATATAGGCTATGGAACAAGCTTTGGCTAGGCAATGTAGATTACATGATAGATTTACATAGTCAATCAACCGATACAGAGTACCCTCTTTTTGTTTTTGTTGATTATAGAAACAAAATAGCTCGTGAGATGGCTATGCTAGTGCCAGCTGATCAAATTAAAAATGATGCAGGAGAAAAAGGAACTGTAGAAACTACATTTATCGAACATGGCATACCAGCTATTACGCTAGAGCTAGGAGCTGCACGTGTATTTCAAAATGACTATATAGAACGTGGGTTAATTGGAGTAAAAAACATATTAAATTATTTTAACATGTATGAATATACACCACAAAACACATCATTTACTCAAGAAACGATCTATGGTAGTAATATGACCACCATTAGAGCAAAAAGTAGTGGCTATATAGAAATATTAGTTCAATTAAACGAATTTGTTAAAGTTGATCAAACTATTGCTAAACAATATAATGCTTTTGGTGATGTTATTGCTGAGTACACAGCTTCAGAAAGTGGAGTAGTATTATCAATTTCAACTGGTGCCATGAGAGAGATCGGCAGCATGCTAGTTCGCATACTACATAATTAAATTTTCATAATTTAATTTTTAGCTTTATCAGACTTCAAAAATTTATAACACAGATAATCTAACTCTTTGCAGATATCATTATACATAAGATCTGTAAAGTGCTTTTGTACACGAACAATAATATCGAAAGTGTTCCACTTTTGTTGATTTAAGCGGAAATACTCTCGAATAGATCGCTTCATATAATTGCGTTGATTCGCTCTTTTATGAATTTTCTTGCTAACCATAAAGCCTAACCTTGAGTTATCGAGCTCATTAGGCTTATAATGAATTTTGAAATAAGTACCATGGCGTACTTTTCGGAAAACAAAAACGGATGAAAATTCATCCGCTTTTTGCAATCTGTGTGCTTTGGTAAATTTATTCATTAATAAATTATACAGCTAATCTTTTACGACCTTTTGCACGACGTGCACGAATTACAGCACGGCCTGATTTAGTTTTCATACGAGATAAGAAACCATGTGTACGTTTACGTTTAGTAACTGATGGTTGATATGTACGTTTCATTACAACATCCTTCAAAAATAAGTCACGAATTATATCATACAGTTTATTCATCCATACAAAAAATATCAAAATTAATTGTATTTAGTCTGCTTTTATGAAATAAATGATGATACTTACTACTACTAAAATATCGCAATGCAAAAATACTTTGTGTGCACTAAATAACAATAAGTAGTAAAATAGTACAAATTTATATCCTTTAGGAGCAATAATTACAATGAGTAATAAATTTAATTTAGATAGTCAATTGACTAAAGATGCACTAGAATATCACCGTTCACCAAAACCTGGTAAAACTCAAGTTGTTTCAACAAAACCTGTTGCAAGTCAAAGAGATTTATCGTTAGCATATTCGCCAGGAGTAGCAGCACCTTGTCTAGAAATTGAAAATGATCCAAACACAGCATATGAATATACAAATAAAGGAAATTTAGTTGGTGTAATCAGTAATGGTACCGCAGTACTAGGCTTAGGAAATATTGGAGCTTTGGCTGGTAAACCAGTAATGGAAGGTAAAGGAATTTTATTTAAAAAATTTGCAGGCATCGATGTATTTGATATAGAAGTAAATGAAACAGATATAGATAAATTTGTAGAAGTAGTTGCAGCATTAGAACCAACTTTTGGTGGAATTAATTTAGAAGATATAAAAGCTCCTGAATGCTTTGAAATTGAAAGAAAGTTAAAAGAACGATTAGATATCCCAGTATTTCATGATGATCAACATGGTACTGCAATAGTAGTCGCATCAGGTGTAAAAAATGGTCTTGAAGTTGTAGGTAAAAAACTTCCTGAGGTAAAAATTGTTGTATCAGGAGCTGGGGCTGCCGCAATTGCTTGTTTAAATTTATTAGTTAGTATGGGTGCCAACAAAAAAAATATTTATGTTTGCGACTCAAAAGGTGTAGTACATACTGGGCGCGATAATTTAGATATATCTAAAAAACAATATGTTCAAGAAACAAACTACCGCACACTTGAAGATGCTATGGAAAAAGCTGATATATTCTTAGGATTATCAGGTCCTGGCACAGCTACCGAAGAAATGATTATAAAAATGGCTCGTGACCCTCTTGTATTTGCATTAGCTAATCCTACACCAGAAATCATGCCAGAAATAGTACATAGAGTACGTCCTGATGCAATTATGGCAACAGGTCGCAGTGACTATCCTAACCAAGTTAATAATGCATTATGTTTCCCATATATTTTCCGTGGAGCACTAGATGTTGGTGCAACAACGATCAATGAAGAAATGAAGATTGCAACAGTCAATGCCATTGCAGAATTAGCAAAAGAAGAACCACATGAAATGGTAACAAATGCTTACTTAGGACAAGAATTACGCTTTGGCCGTGAATACTTAATTCCAAAACCATTAGACCCTCGCTTAATTCGCTCTATAGCACCAGCAGTTGCAAAAGCAGCAATTGCAACCGGAGTAGCTAAGCGTCCTATTTCAGATTTTGGTGCTTACTTCCAAGAATTAAGTCAGTACATGTACCGCACAAGTATGTTAATGCGCCCAATTACTAGTGCTGCTCACCAAAAACCTATTCGTATTGTAATTTGCGAAGGCGAAGAAGAGCGTGCTCTATTAGCAGCTTCGGAAGCGATACAGTTAAAAATAGCTAGACCAATCTTAATTGGAAGACCATTTGTAATTGAGAAACGTATAGAAAAATTAGGTTTGACAATAAAACCAAATATAGATTTTGATTTGATAAATATTGATAATGACAGTCGCTATAAAGCTACTTGGCAAGAATATTACCAAATAATGAAACGTAAAGGTATTACCGAACACACAGCTCGAGATCATGTACTTTCTCGCCACTCATTGATTGGCTCAATGTTATTAAAAAATGGTGAAGCAGATGGTATGATTTGCGGTTTAGCTGGTAATTTTACAGAACATTATAATACGATAACTAATCTTATCGGCTTTAATAATGATAAAAAAATTGCAGCTGCTGTTAATGCTCTAATTCTTCAAAATGGCAATTTATTTATTACAGATACTCATGTTAATCATAATCCGACAGCCGAAGAATTAGCTGAAATAACAAAAATGTCTGTTGACGTAATTCAAAAATTTGGAATTGAACCACGTGTAGCCCTAGTTTCTCATAGTAATTTTGGTTCTCATATGAATTCACCGACATCTATTAAAATGCGTAGTGCTTTAAACATCATTCAAAAACAGCAACCTGATTTGATCATTGATGGTGAAATGCACGCAGATGCGGCATTAAGACCAGAAATATTAGAACGTGCTATGAAAGATTCGCCATTAGGAGGAAACCCAGCAAACTTATTGGTAATGCCAAATGTGGATTCAGCAAGTATTGCATACAATTTGCTTAGAGTATCATCATCTGATGGAGTAACAGTTGGACCAATTTTAATGGGTATGAATAAACCAGCTCATATTTTAAGCAACCTCTCAACTGTTCGTCGTATCGTAAATATGATTGCTTATGCATGTGTCGAAGCGCAACACCAACAACACAAATAAACCACACTATAACCGATTGTTTTACTACGGGTTGTTAACACAACCCTTTTTTAAACTCATTGAAAAACAAATAAATTAGTCATATTACCAAGCAAAAAACTCTATTCACTCTTATAATCTATTCTTATTGATAATTTATATATTATTTATGTTATTAAAAATAGCTAAAATCACTCATATTATCAATAGTTCAAAAAGCGTTATAAAATACAATGCCTGTATAAACATTAGAAAATAACCTTAAAAGATCTAATTGCTAAACTAGCATAGCTTAACATAAGGATATAACAAAATTTAAATATTCTGGGGAACTTATGAACAAAAATAAACGTATAAAAAAAGTATTACTTAGCTTATTAGCCATAAGCATCGGAACTGTATCTATAGCTTCATGTTCAAAAAAAGAAAATGGCGAAATTAAAGATATGATCACAGTTAATCTTGGTTCTGACCCATCAACTATTGATCCTCAAAAAGCAGAAGACCTACAATCTCAACGTGTTGTAAATGACTTATTTGAAGGTTTAACAGTAGCCAACCAAGAGAACGATATAGTTCCTGGATTAGCTGAAAAGTGGGATATATCTGAAGATGGTAAAGTATATACGTTTTATTTAAGAGATAACTTAAAATTTTCTGATGGAACTCCAATTACAGCATATGACGTAATATTTTCATATCAAAGATTAGTTGACCATAAAACTGCTTCACCATATAGCAATATCGCAGAAAATATTGTCAATGCAAAAGACATTACACGTGGTATGATGAGTCCTGATAAGTTAGGCGTTATAGCTCTAAACGATCGAACAATTCAAATTAAACTAGAATACCCGGATCCTTCATTTTTAAATATAACCTCACTTTGGTGCTTTGACGTAGTTTCAAAAAATAATATCTTAAAATATGGTGATAATTGGATTGAAGCACGTAACATTGTTACATCAGGAGCATATAAACTTGATGACCGCGTAATTAAAGGTCATATTTTAGAAAGCAAAAATCCTAACTACTATGATGCAGCAAAAGTAAAAGTTAATAAAATTAAGTTCCTCCCAATTGAAGATGTTAATTCAGCTTTCAATCAATATAAAACAGGAGAAGTTGATATAACTTCCAGCGTTCCTGTAGACCAATATAATAAAATAAAAGAAACTATGGGTAGTCAGCTACATACTGTATTATATGAAGGTATCTACTATTATATGTTTAATATGTCATTAGATAAATACAAAAATAATCCTCAACTGCGCCAAGCATTATCAATGGCAATTGACCGTAATACTTTAACGAAAGATATCTTAAAGCAAGGTGAAAAGCCTTTATATTCACTGGTAACATCAACTATTGAAGCTGATAAATTTGGCGGACTTGATTACGAGTGGTCTATTCCTACTCAAGCTGACAAAAAAAATAAAATTCAAGGTATTAGTAATGCTAATCTGCAGTCAAATGAAAAGCGTATGACTAAAGCTCGTGAACTATTCAAACAATCTGGCTATAGCGATAGTAGTCCATTAACTATTACCATTAATTATAATACTGATGAAGTAAATAAAAGAGTTGCATTAGCTGTTGCGTCTATGTGGAAGCAAGCTTTTGGTGAAAAAAGCATTATTATCAAAACAAGTAATAAAGAATATAAAACATTCTTACAATCTATGCATGATGGAGACTATGATATTACCCGTAGAGCTTGGATTGTAGATTATGATGATGTAGATAACTATACTGGATTATATGAATGTAATAACACTCATAATTATGGTAGATATTGTAATGAAAAGTATGATAGTTTAATTAAACAAGCTCGTGATACAAAAGATGCTGGACAACGAGTACAAATAATTCGTCAGGCAATACAAATTGCACAAGATGATTATGCCGTTATTCCATTATATCAATATACATACTCTCACTTAATTAGTCCAGACATATCTGGCTATACTCCAGAAAATAATCATTTAAATAATGTTTACAGTAAGTGGTATAAATTTAATTAATATAATCGAGATAAATATGATAAATCGTAAATCATTACTAATTACGCTCTGTGCAAGTATTTCAGTATTATCGGCATGCTCTAAGAGTAAATCTGAAGCTAGCCATGATAAAAACATGATTACAGTTGATATTGGAGCAGATCCAGCAACTTTAGACCCACAAAAAGGCGAGGATTCACAATCACATCGTGTTAGTAATGATTTATTCGAAGGTTTATTATCTCCGAATCAAAGCACGGAGCCAGCACCTAGCTTATCTGATAAATGGGAAATTTCAGACGATGAAAAAACATATACATTTCATTTACGAGATAATATAAAATTTTCAGATGGCAGTCCGATTACGGCTAGTGATGTAGTGTTTTCTTATCAACGTTTAGTTGATCCAAAAGTCGCTTCACCATATAATACTTTAATTAATAATATAGTTAATGCTGAGCAAATCATCAAAGGTACAGCAAAAGTTGATACTCTTGGTATCAAAGCTCTTGATAATAATACTGTGCAAATTAATCTAAAGCATCCAGATAAAGCATTCCTAGGCATAGTTGCATATAATAATCTGGGTGTTGTATCAAAAGCAAATGTGTTAAAATTTGGTGATAAATGGACTGACCCTAAAAATATGGTAACTTCAGGTGCCTACAAACTAGATGAAAGAGTTGTTAAAGGTTATATCTTAGAAAGTAAAAATCCATATTTTTATGACGCTAGTAATGTTGCTATCGAAAAAGTTAAATTATTACCAATTGAAGACAATAATTCAGCACTAAGTCAATATAAATCTGGCGACATAGATATAACATACTCAACACCTATTGACCAATATAAAGCAGTTAAATCATCTCTTGGTAATGAATTACATACAGTATCATATGAGGGTATGTATTACTATGATTTGAACATGACCCTTGGTAAATACAAAAACAATCCTAAATTACGTCAAGCTCTATCTATGGCAGTTAATCGTGAATTATTAGTAAAAGATATTTTAGGACAAGGTCAAATACCTTTATATGCCTATGCTACGACTACCATTGAAGGCGGTAAATTTGCTGGAATTGAATACGATTGGTCTAAATTGCCTCATGATGAACAACTTACTAAAGCTCGTGAACTATTTAAAGAAGCAGGTTTTAGCGAAACTAATCCACTGACGATAGATATTAGTTATAATACAAATGATTTACATAAAAAAGTTGCACTAGCTATTGGTTCGATGTGGCAGCAAGCGTTTGGTGAAAAAAGTGTAATTGTCAAAGCCAGTAATCAAGAGTGGAAAACATTCTTACAAACTCGCCATAAGGCAAGTTATGAAATTGCACGAGATGGATGGATATCTGATTATGATAGTGTTGATACTTATACTATGCTATATCAGTGTAATAGTGGGCAAAATAATTCTCATTATTGTAATCCGCAGTTTGATACTTTGATTATAGCGGCAAAATCAGAAAAAGATAACGATAAAAGAATTGAATTAATTCGTCAAGCTTTGCAAACAGCTCAAAATGACTATGCAATCATTCCATTGTTTCAATATACTTACTTCCGTTTAATAAAACCAAATGTGACTGGTTATAATCCAGAAAATAATCACCTTGATCGTGTGTATAGTAAATGGTATAAATTTAATTAATTTTAGGCGAAATTATAATGAACAAAAATAAACTATTAGGCTTACTAATTCTTAGCGCAGCTGTAGCATACTTACCAGCATGCTCAAAAAAAGATTCAAGCACTCAAAATAATAATACTATATACGTTGACAACGGAGATGATGCCCCAACAATTGATCCGGCGATGTCAAGCGATGTTACAAGTGCTAGAGTTATATATGATCTCTTTGCTGGATTAGTTGATTTTGATCAGAAAAATCAACCTATTCCTGGATTAGCTAAACGATGGGATGTTTCACCAGATGGTCAAACTTATACTTTCTACCTGCGAGATGGAATAAAATTTTCAGATGGGACTCCGATTACTGCTGATGACGTGGTGTTTTCTTGGCAGCGAGTATCTAATCCAAAAACAGCTTCCCCTTACAATACTTTAATGTCAAATGTCGTTAATGGACAAGATATCATTGATGGTAAGCTAAAACCTGATACATTAGGAATAAAAGCAATCGATAGTAAAACGGTACAAGTATCATTGGTAAATAGTGATCCCTCATTTCTACAAATTTGCACTATGCCTAATTTATTTGTAGTATCAAAAGCAAATTTAACAAAACATGGTGATAAGTGGACAGATCCTAAAAACATGGTTGTATCTGGAGCATATAAAATAAAAGATTGGGTAATCAAAGGCCATATGGATTTAGAAAAAAATTCTAATTACTATGATGTAAATAATGTATCTATTCCAAATGTAGTTATATTACCTATTACTGATTTTAATGCATCCCTTAATCAATACTCAACTGGAGCTATTGACGTAACTAACTCTATGCCTGTTGATCAATACAAAAAAATTAATAAAGAGTACCCAAAAGATGCTCATACTGTGGCTATGGAAGCTCTTTATTTTTATGACTTTAATATGTCATTACCAAAATATCGCGATAATCTAAACTTAAGAAAAGCCCTAACTATTGCCGTAGATCGTGAAGCATTAACTAAAGATGTTTTAGGACAACAACAAACTCCAAGCTATTCATATGTGAGTAAAACTATTGAGCAAGGTAGTTTTTCCAATCTAGACTATGATTGGTCAGTAATTTCAAGAGACCAACAAATAGCACTAGCTAAAGATTTGTTTACAAAAGCAGGATATGGCCCTGATCACCCTTTAGAGATAAATATAAACTACAATACTAAAGATATTAATAAAAAAATTGCTATTGCTATTGCCTCGATGTGGCAAAATACATTTGGTGAAAAAAGTATAAAGGTTACACAAAGCAATCAAGAATGGAAAACTTTCTTGAAAGCACGAAGAAGTGGTGATTTTGATATTGCTCGTGATGCATGGAGCGCAGATTATGATGATGTTACAACTTACATAACTAAATTTTCATGTAATTCACCAATGAATTATACGAAATATTGTAATAAAGATGCGGAAGCATTATTGCAACAAGCGCAACAAGCTCCTAGTCCAGATCAACGTATTAATCTAATTAATCGTGCAATTGACAAGGCACAAAAAGATTATGTTATTATTCCATTATATCAAGAGACTTACTTTCGCTTAGTTAAACCAAGAGTACAAGGATATAATATTGATAATAATCACTTTGATCATGTGCAAAGTAAATGGTATAAATTACAATAAACTTTAGAAACCATTAATATAAATTATCGTAAAATAACTTATTATTTAAATAAAGCATCGTTCTTTTGATAAGGAAAATAATTGATGTTAAAATTTGCCATAAAAAGAATTTTGGTATCAGTTCCAACTCTTCTTGCTATTATTACTCTAGTGTTTTTTTTGGTTCATATTACACCAGGAAATCCTTTTGATGGCGAGCGAGCTCTATCTCCCGAAGCTCTAAAATCACTTATGGAGCAATATAGATTAGATCTACCAATATGGCAACAGTACTTGCTCTATTTAAATGACTTAATACATGGTAACTTTGGTATTTCTATGAAATATTTAGGACAGTCAATTAATGGTCTTCTGTTTCCTGACAATATGGGTGGATTTTGGGTAACGCTTAGAATTAGTTTATATACGATGATTGTAGCAGTACCTATAGGTATTTTATTTGGTGCTTATGCTGGATTACACAAAAATTCATGGTTTGACAAAATAGTAGTTGCTGGAAATATTTTTTTTACAGCAGTACCGACTATGGTAACTGGCCCATTGGCTGTACTAATCTTAGCTGTTACTCTTCGACTTTTCCCTGCAGGTGGTTGGGGAGATGGTGATTTCATGCATTTATTCTTACCTGTAAGTGTATTAATATTTGCATATGCTCCAACAATTGCATTTGTAACTCGTGGCAGTGTAATTGATGTACTAAGCTCTAACTATATTCGTACAGCTCGTGCAAAAGGATTACCGACTAAATCTATTTTATTTAAGCATGCTATTCGCCCAACCTTATTACCAGTAATTTCGCTATTAGGGCCAATGTTTGCTGGGGTATTAGTTGGTGCTGTGGTTACTGAACAAATTTTCACACTGCCAGGTATTGGTGTATTAACTACTAATGCAGCGACTAATCGTGATTATAATATGATTATGGCGATTACTATTTTAGGCAGTACATTAACAATTATCTTTAACATCATAGTAGATATTCTATATATGGTATTAGACCCTAAAATCAAACAATAATGATACTCCTGGTCTTTCAATCGTGTGCGTTGTTAAATTCTAAAAAATATTCCTCATGTAGATTAGCTACATTTCGTCATATTTTTTATTCATTTGCCTAGCACACAATTGAAATACTGCGCGTATTGGGTTTTGGCACTTTAAGTATGAAAATAATGAACTAATATTTATTTTCGACGTTTAAATTAATAAAATAGGTTAGAAAATGGTTTTTTCAACGAAAAATATGGATTTAGCAGCACCAAAAACTAAAGGATTTTGGATGAGCGTATTTGGGCGCTTAGCTAAAAATAAACTAGCTATGACAAGCTTGTTTATTATTGTTACACTAACATTAATGTGTATTTTTGTGCCTATGCTTAGCTCTGTTAGCTATGACAAAACGGACTGGGGACAAATTTTACAAACACCAAGTGGAGAACATTTTTTTGGTACTGATAGCCTAGGGCGGGATTTATTTGTACGTTGTTTTATTGGTGGCAGAATTACGTTTGAAATTGCTTTTGCAGCAGCATTTGTAGTATTATTAGTTGGAATATTTTATGGTGCAACAGCTGGATACGTAGGTGGTAAATTAGATACTATTATGATGCGTCTAGTTGATGTATTGTATGGTATTCCGTTTTTATTTTTCTGTATTTTGCTTATTACTTTATTTGGTAATAGTATGGCATTATCATTTGTTGCAATTGCAGCAATTTCATGGTTAGATATGTCTCGTATTGTGCGAGGACAAACACTTAGTATTAAACACAAAGAATATGTAGAAGCAGCTCTTATTTCTGGTGTAAGTAACTTCAAAATCATTACTCGTCATGTAATTCCAAATTTATTAGGCGTAGTAATTGTGTATGCAGCACTTACAGTTCCTAATATGATAGTTCTCTCTGCTGTTCTTAGCTTTTTTGGACTTGGAGTTACAGAACCTATGACATCTTGGGGCTTATTAATTTCTGATGGCGCACAAAATATGGATGCATGGTGGCTATTACTATTCCCTGCTGGTTTAATGATTATTACATTACTTTCATTTGCATTTTTAGCTAATGGATTACGTGATGCACTTGATCCACGTTAGGAGTTAAATAATGACAAACAACAAAACATCTATTTTAGAAGTAAAGAATTTAAAAGTTGAATTTAAAGTTCAAGATGGTAAAGTAAAAGCTGTAAATGGACTATCATTCAAAATATATGATGGTGAAATTGTTGGCATCGTTGGTGAGTCAGGGTCTGGCAAAAGCCAAACTATGTTAGCTGTAATGGGATTATTAGCTGGCAATGGAACAACGAGTGGCTCAGTAAAATTTATGGGTAATGAATTAGTTGGTCTAAGTTCTTCAAAGTTAAATAAAATTCGTGGTGATAAAATTGCTATGGTTTTTCAAGATCCAATGACATCATTAAATCCATATTTAAAAATTAGCTCACAAATGACTGAAGTATTAATACTTCATAAAAAAATGTCATATAAAGAAGCATTAGCTGAATCAATCAAAATGCTTGAAACGGTAAAAATCCCAGATGCAAAGAATCGTATTCATTTATACCCACATGAGTTTTCAGGTGGTATGCGTCAACGTGTAATGATTGCAATGATGCTATTAACTCGTCCAAAATTATTAATTGCTGATGAACCAACTACAGCACTAGATGTAACAGTTCAAGCCCAAATTTTAGAGCTATTAAGGGATATACGTCAAGAATTTGGCATGTCTATTATTTTCATCACCCATGATATGGGTGTAGTAGCTAATCTATGTGATCGTGTAAACGTTATGTATGGCGGTGGGTTAATGGAGACCGCAAATATTAATGAAATTTTTGAAAATGCACAGCACCCATATACAAAGGCTTTATTGGACTCTATTCCAAGTATAGATCAAGAAGTAGACAAATTACGTACAATTCCAGGTGAACCTCCTAATTTATTACAGTTACCTGATGGATGTCCATTTCAAGCTCGTTGCGATAAAGTAAGTGATAAATGTCAAACAGATATTCCACTGCAAAAAATTTCTAACCGCCATATTGTTAAATGTACTTTAGAATTAGGAAGCATGATATGAAAAAAATATTAGAGGTTCAGGATCTAAAAGTACACTTTGAACTTAGTGGAGGATTATTCTCTGCAAAAAAAATAGTACATGCAGTTGATGGCATTAACTTTGATGTTTTTGAGGGTGAAACAATTGGTATTGTTGGTGAATCAGGATGTGGTAAATCATCTTTAGCTAGAGCATTATGCGGATTAAATAAAATCACTTCAGGAAGTGCAATATTTGATGGTAAAATTGATTTAGCAAAAGCAAATGGTAAACAATGGGATGAAGTTCATAAACAAGTACAATTTATCTTTCAAGATCCTGTTGCTGCGCTTGATCCTCGCATGACCGTTGCTGAAATTATTGCAGAACCATTAAGAACCCTTTTCCCTGATATGAAAAAGGATAAAGTACTAGAAAAAGTATTATCAACAATGAAATTAGTTGGGTTGAGTTCTAATCAAATTAATCGTTATCCACAAGAATTTTCAGGTGGACAATGCCAGCGTATAGGTATTGCTCGTGCACTAATTCTGGAACCAAAAGTATTAATTTGTGATGAATCTGTTAGTGCTTTAGATGTTTCAATTAAAGCACAAATTATTAATTTATTACAAGACTTACAACAAAAGTTAAAATTAACAATTATTTTCATTTCGCACGATTTAGGTATAATAAAGCATATTTGCAACCGTATCATGGTCATGTATCTTGGCAATATTATGGAGTTAGGTGAGAAACGCGCGCTTTATGCTAATCCAATGCATCCATATACAAATGCACTATTATCAGCAGTTCCTGTTGCAAATCCTAATACTGAAAAAACTAAAAAAATTCAATTACTAGAGGGTGAGCTTCCATCTCCACTAAACCCACCAAAAGGCTGTGTTTTTAGCACTCGTTGTCCAAAAGTAAAAGATGAATGCAAAATCACAAGACCTATATATAAAGATGTTCGTGATCGCCTAATATCTTGTCATCTTGTAAATTAAATATATTACATTTTATTTTATATCTAACTTATAATAAGCACATATAATAATGATGTGCTTATTATTTTTGGTTTTAGGGGATAAAACATGTATGACAATATGATAGTTTTTATGGCAATAGTAGAATCTGGTACTTTTTTACAAGCTGCAAAAAAACTAAAAACATCACAAGCAACTGTTAGTCGAAAACTACAAATACTTGAAGAAGAACTACAAATCACCTTGATTAGTCGTAATACCAGAGATTTAGAAATTACAGACTCTGGACAAAAGTTATACGATGAATTAGTAAAACAACGTAATTCCATACATAATACTATTGATAGTCTAAGAACCAATAATAACACTGTTAAAGGGCGTCTAAGAGTAGCTCTACCAATTGGTATATCGTATTATATAATCAGCCCATATTTACTTAATTTCATTAAAGATAATCCAGAAATTACTGTTGAAATATATTATCACAACCACGAAATAGATTTATTAAAACAAAATTTTGATTTAGCTATTACTAATCATGAGCCAAAACAACAAACAATGTTAATCAAAAAAGTATCATCAATCAAACTACATTTATACTGCACTCCAGAGTATATACAAAAATATGGTAACCCTAAAGATCCATATGATCTATATGAAAACCATACTGTTGTTGGTGAAATGAACCATGTAGCATACGTTAATCCTGAAATAAATGTAAAATACAAAGATGCTTTAATTACATTTCCTACAGATAGAACACGAATATTTACAAATACTGTTCTTCATAACAGTATGATTGCAGCTAGTGGAGAAGCAATCGTAGGAGGATGGGATGAGTTTTTTATAAATAGATTAACAGACGGTTCTATAGTAAAAGTCTTACAAGATTGTGATTTTGGGAAACGTGATTTTTATCTAGTTCGTCCAGATATTTATGAAAATGCAATGGTAAGAAAATTTTCTAAATTTATTTTAGAATGTTTTAAACGCTACCACGATGGTCATGGAAATAGAGACACTTGATATAAATAACTTCTGATATTATTTATTTGCTCTAAAATAGTTAAACAAAATATATAACTTAACCTTAGTTAGAGTCTTTACTATTCACCGGATTTAAGAGTGTTTTCTTCTATTGTATCTCTCGGAAAAAATAAATCAAATATAGTCCGGTGGTTAGTAATGATATCAATGCAAGAACCAACATAGCTTAAAAGATTACCAAATGTACCTGCACTTAATAATATTGCAAGTATTTTAAAACCAAAACCATGATTTCCTAGAGCAGTCCCAAGCACTGCTATACTAGAAAAATGCTCAGAAATAATCCCATATGTAGCAACTCCAGCCCCAATAAAAACTCCAAATAAAATTGCTAAATCACGATTATTTAAGTGTCTGACTCTAGCATGTAACTTTTTTTGTGGAAATTTTGTATAAATAGATACCACGATATCACCCTAACCTAAAGAATAAAACTATAAGATAATGAGTTTAATTGTAAGCTAACCCTTATAACTAACTTAAACTTTAATTACTCTATTTGATAAGTAACTAACCTATAATTAATAGGTAATGAACTACATCAGATGCTATTTTAACATATGGTATGCTAATAATTTGCAAACAAGGTTAAAATAACTTACAATAACCACATTTATATAGAGGAATTTAAATGTCAGAATTACCAAATTGTCCAAAATGTAATTGTGAATATACATATGAAGATAATCACATATATATTTGCCCAGAATGTACCCACGAATGGAGTATAGAAAATATAGAAGCCCAATCAATAACTGATATTATCCAAGTAAAAGATTCAAACGGTAATATTTTGCTTGATGGTGACATTATTACTATTATAAAAGATTTAAAAATAAAGGGAAGTTCTCTTATAGTAAAAGTTGGCACAAAAGTTAAAAATATTCGCTTAATTGAGGGTGATCATAATATTGATTGCAAAATTGATGGAATTGGCCCAATGAAATTAAAGTCAGAATTTGTCCGTAAGGCATAAAAACAAAACCCATTACTTAAATGGTTTTTATCATAAATAACTCAAATATACTCAAAGCATTTATTTCTTAGACTAGGCATTATGGTTAAATTTTTGACGCCGTGTACATGCAAGTACACAAGGAAAAAATTTAACCATAATAACGACGTATAAGACATAAAGGCAAAGAGTATTTAAGAGTGGGTCATATCGATGGGTCTAATCCATTCATCAAACTCATCTGCGGTTAGTAGGCCAAGCTCAATTGATGTTTCTCTTAAAGTTTTTCCATTATGATGAGCTGTTTTTGCAATTTTGGCTGCTGCATCATAACCAATATGGCGATTTAATGCGGTAACTAACATCAAATTTTTATCTAAATTGGTTTGTATTACCGATAAGTTTGGTTCAATTCCTATCGCGCAATGTATATTAAATGACTCACACGCATCTGCTAATAATTCAATGCTCTCTAGCACATTATGTACCATAACTGGCTTATATACATTTAATTGAAAATTACCTTGACTACCAGCAAAAGCAACGGTTGTATCATTACCAAATACTTGGGCACAAACCATAGTTAATGCTTCACACTGTGTTGGATTAACCTTCCCTGGCATAATTGAGGAACCTGGTTCATTTTCAGGAATGGTAATTTCACCTATGCCACAACGCGGCCCACTTGCAAGCCAACGCACATCATTAGCTATCTTCATAAGTGCTACGGCAAGTGTCCTAATTGCAGCAGACGTATTTACAAGAGCATCATGAGCAGATAAAGAGAAGAATTTATTATCTGAGGAAACAAATGGATAACTTGTTATATCCGCAATATTTTTAGCACATTCAGCACCAAATTCTGGATGTGCATTTAGTCCAGTACCTACTGCAGTACCACCAATTGCTAGCTCATATAAGCCCGTCATATTTTTTTTAATTCCTGCTATGGCATAATCAATTTGTGCTACCCAACTACCAATTTCTTGTCCTAAAGTAATTGGTGTGGCATCTTGCAGATGGGTACGTCCTGTTTTTACAATTTCCGTAAATTTACTTGATTTATCATGCAATGTATTACGCAGTTTTTCCACATGTGGAAATAGATTTTCAAATAATTCAGATACAACTGCAATATACATAGCTGTAGGAAAAGTATCATTTGATGATTGACCTCGATTCACATGATCATTTGGATGAATAGGAGTTTTACTCCCCATAACACCACCTGCTATCTCAATAGCACGATTAGAAATAACCTCATTACTATTCATATTTGATTGAGTGCCTGAGCCAGTTTGAAATACTACTAATGGAAAATGCTCATTTAGTTTGCCAGATATAACTTCATCAGCGGCTAAAATTATTGACTTTGCAATTTCATCAGGTAATTCACCTAACTTACAATTTGCTATTGCAGCTGATTTTTTTAAAATACCCATAGCCTTAATTATTGGGAATTGCCACTGAAAGCGCGTTCTCCCAATCGGAAAGTTCATAATTGAACGCTCTGTTTGTGCACCCCAATATTTAGTTGCATCAACTTCAATTTGTCCCATTGAATCAGTTTCAATACGTTTCATAAGTATAACCTTGTTAATTATTATATGATCAAGTCATTATAACATAATGATAATATAATTCAAGCCAATTTGAAACTACCATATTATTATCTATATCAAAAAATAAAAACTATAATTAAAGCTTAGAATAGTTTCTAAAATGGCAAACCAAATTAATGATAGTTCGTAAAAACAACTATTATCACTAATCATTTTTATGTCCTAAATCATTTCTACTACCTTTTAAGTCTGTATATTTACACAAAAAATTTACTCTATATAGTTAAGTATAAGTTTTTTATTTAACTTAAAAAACTTATAAAAGAAACAAAAAAACAACAGATTATAAAATGCTTACACACAAAAATAATCACCCATAAAAACCAATACAAAACAGTACTATAACCACATACAAATTAACTCATAAATAAAACACATTAAGATAAACTAAAAAAAAATTTACAATTTAATCAGAATAGAAAACTTTTTTATACCAACAAAAATACAATCCAAATTGATAGTAAATAATTATTTTTATTATTTATTTTTAACAAAAATAACAGAATATTTTATGTAATATTTAGGGGAAATAACTATGAAATATACATATATTAAATATATAGCACTTAGTTTAACATCACAACTATTAATGGGGTGTGTTGGAGATGGAGATCAAACAGGTATACAAAACGTTGTACAGCAAAGTAATGCTCCAAATGAAACATATGATATGGTTATATCTCCAAATGGGCCAAATGTTTCTATAAATGAACTAAACAAGGCTAAAAATAATGCTGACCATTTAGCATCAAAAATTGGTGATGACACATATACTTATGTACGATGCTACTATGCTAAAAACCATCAAGCTTTTCTTCAAATGAACCAGAAAGATACTGATACATCTTATGTATGGGCAGAAAATAATGATGGCAGTTACTTTAAACTAAATGGCTATTGGCACAGTGATGGAATTTTCGCACTAAGAAATTGGTTTTATATTAATGAAAAAAAAGAAGTCATTAAAAAAATTTGCGATGACACCGTTAAATCTCAAATATCAAAAGATAATTTTTCATTTTATCAAGTAGCTGCAAATAATCAATTATCATATAATCATACTATTTGGTATAACGATGAACGATATATAAAAGATAATAAGATTGACAAAATAATTTCATTTGGTGATAGCTTAAGTGATATTAATAATATGTATAATATGACAAACTGGTTACTACCAAATAATAAATCTTGGTTTCAAGGCAGATTTAGTAATGGTTATACATGGGTAGAATATCTATCACAACTAATGGATATACCTTTATATAATCGAGCTATCGGTGGATCAGCTGGCAATACACAAAAGGTTATCATTCAAGGTCTAACCGAGCAAGTAAATCTATGGATAGATTATCTACCAGATGCTAAAAATTATAATCCACAAAAAACTCTTGCCACCATTTTAGTTGGAGGAAATGATTTTATTACCTACAATAGAAGCGTAACAGATTTAATTAATGATGTAGATCAAAGCATATCAAATTTAGCAAAACATAATGTGGGTCATATTTTAATATTAAACTTACCAGACATAACTAAAGCACCTATATTTAGTATTAGTGACAAAAATAAAAGCGCTGTTTATGATAAAGTTATTGAATATAATAAGCAACTGTCGCAGCTTATTACACGTTTAAAAACTAAATATCCTAATACAGAGTTTAAATTATTTGATACAAAATTAATGCTTGAAGATATAATAAAAGATGCTAAAAAATATGGCTTTAAAAATGTGAGTGACTCTTGTTTAGAAATAGATAGTGCATCAGTCTTGCAATACATTGCACCACAATCTTTTAGAGAAAAATGTAATAATCCATCAGAATTTATTTTTTGGGATGCTATGCACATAACTACAAAGGCACATTCTGTTATGGCTAATACTATTTACCAACAATATTATAATTAGCACAATAAGTTAACTTTAATTATCAATAAATAACACGGCATTATAAAATTTATATTAATTCCGTGTTATAACACTCACAAAATATATTTTCATGCTATAATTGCTCGCTAAAAATAACATATAACCTTTAAAATGGTGCAATTCAATATGAATAAAAATATAATCGTATTACTAACATCAGTTTCATTGATCGCTTGTTCGGCTATTAAAACAAATCCAAACGCTCAAAAAGTTATGGTAATGAACTCGCAACAAGTCGTTCCATCTGGATGTCAATATTTAGGTCAAGTATCTGGTAGCCAAGGTAATTTCTTCACTGGAACATACACTACAAATCAAAACCTTGCTGTTGGTGCAATGAATGATCTAAAAAATAAAGCAGCTGATTTAGGTGGTAATTATATCCAATTACTTACAAACCAATCTTCTACAACAGGAAGTGGAAGCTTAGGAGTTGGTGGCTTACAACAATCTGGCGTTGTAAATATTGGTAATGTTTATAACTGTACAGAATCAGCTTTATCATCATAATAATTAAAAAACCTCATTTATAAATAAATGAGGTTTTTTAACTTTATCCGTGTAATTGGCGCTTATCACAAGCTAATGCAGCTTCATGAGTAACTTCAGATAGTGATGGATGAGCATGAATAATACGCGCTAAATCTTCACTACTTGCCATAAATTCCATCGCAACTACAGCTTCACTGATTAATTCAGATACAAATGGACCAACCATATGAATACCTAAAATACGATCAGTTTCTTCACAAGCTAACATTTTTACAAAACCAGCATTATGACCTAAGCCTAATGCACGTCCGTTTGCCATAAAACTTGCCACGCCTTTTTTGTATGCAATACCTTCAGATTTTAGCTGATGTTCAGTTTTACCAACCCAAGCCATCTCTGGATTTGTATAAATAACAAATGGTACTGTATTAAAATCAAAATGAGGATGTTGACCTGCAATTCTCTCTGCAACAATAATACCTTCATCTGAAGCTTTGTGTGCAAGCATAGGCCCACGCACTACATCACCAATAGCCCAAACATTTGGTAAATTTGTTTTGCAATCATCATCAACAATAATAAAACCACGTTCATCAACTTTTAATCCAATAGCATCGACATTCAAACCGTTAGTATTTGGCGTACGTCCAATTGATACTAATAATTTGTCCGCAACAACTTCTTTAGATTCGCCATTTAATTCATATTTAATAGTAACTTTTTTAGCTTTATTTACAATTTCACCAATTTTTACACCAGTAGTAATTGAGATACCTTGCTTAGTTAAGTTTTTTAGTAATTCCTTAGCAGCTTGTTCGTCAGCAGCACCCATAAAAGTAGGAGCAGCCTCAAGTACTGTAACTTTAGAACCTACACGAGCCCATACGCTGCCCATCTCTAAACCAATTACTCCTGCACCAATAACACATAAATGTTCTGGGACTTTGTTTAAATCTAATGCTCCTTCATTATCAAGGATATTGACATTGTCAGTTGCAATTTGTGGTAAATGGCGAGAATTAGATCCAGTTGCCACAATTATGTGTGTTGCTGAAACTTCATTTTTTGCACCATTATCATCAATACTAATAGTATATTTACCTGACTCTGCTGATTTAAAGCTAGCCCATCCATGTAACTCAGTTACTTTATTTTTTTTGAATAAAAATGAAATACCACTAGCATTTTTAGTAATAATATCATCCTTACGAGCAAGCATTTTTTTAATATCAATTTTTGGATTATCACAGCTAATACCATGATCTACAAAACTATGTGTTAATTCAGCAAAATTTTCAGATGATTGTAAAAGAGCTTTAGATGGAATACAACCTACATTAAGACATGTACCACCAAGTGAATACTTACCATTACGTGTATTACCGTCAATACACGCTACACTAAAGCCTAATTGAGCAGCACGAATTGCCGCTATATAACCACCAGGTCCCCCACCAATTACTACTACATCAAAATTTTGCATAATAATATCCCTTTTTATAAACTTTAACTTTGCCAAAATTATAGCATATTTTAGATAATGGACTTGGATGCTAATATAAAAATACACTAAATATTAACTCATTCTTACCACATAGATATACTTCTGACTAAAACTCTTTTAATTTTTCTTATAACTCGGTAGATAAAATACCCTACAAAGATAATGCTATCTTTGAAGTCTTCTAGCCGTGATAGACGTCTAAAAGCAAGGCGTTGATAATATAAGATTTTTATATTATTCCATTTAGTTAAAATTTTATATTTCAGTGTTGTGTTATTTACATTATTTTTATTACTATTATATACAGCAGATTGAAGATTATTTATATATATGGCTTGCTTCTCATTTATCTCCAATAAATTAATCCTAGTTAATATCAAATCGGGAATTTTTACATACTCTTTTAAAATATTTAGCCCTACACGAATTTTATAGATATGATCATATTTTTGAGCAATATCTAATAATAACGTCCAATTAATACAATGTTTTTTTGGATAAAGTAGCAATCGCTAATCCAACGAATCGTACTACAAGGATTAGGTATCGTACCATAAATAATTGAGTAAAAAAAAGCTCGTGTAGGCTCTAACACATCAATATTTGCAAATTTAGTTTCTACAAAAGCGTTTGACTCATTATATGGATTCCAATCCATTATATGATGTGTAACTTGCCAATAAATATCAATTTCTAGCTTATCATCTAGTAAATACGTTGCTGAATGTAAAAAACCTAAAATCTTCTCTAATTTATATGAATATTTAGATCCATAATGCAATGATAAATAATCTAAAATTTTATCAATCTTAGATGGGTCAATCACTATATCCATATCATTAATCAAGCTGACGATGTAGGCAAATTCCCAAAAACTGGAACTACTCCAGTAGCATCTACAGTAATTAAAAATTGTTTAACTGTCTGAATATTATCGTTGCTATGATTAGAACTATTGCATCCATACATCATTAATATTAAGAAAAAAACACATAGCATTAACATCAATCCGAAAAATATTCATACCAAAAAATTTGAATCATTTAAAAACAGTAACTTATAACTGCATTTTTGTATAATCACGTAAAACATATGATCATAGAGAATCCACTATTCTAGAGAAGCTATTTTAAAACTTTAATTTACCTTATATTATACATATAAATAAGAGTTATTATTTATCCGAAATGGATAAATAATGTATATTTAATTAACTATTAAAAACCATAACGGCTATTGGCTATGATATACTCTCACGAGTAACTCTTTTAGGAAAGTAATTATGTTAAAACAACAATTCACTAATATAAATGATGGAATTCCAGAAGAATTCCGCACTAAAGTAGCAAATGGTTTAGCTGAAATGCTTGCAGATAGCTATTCATTATATTTAAAAACACATAATTTCCACTGGAATGTAACAGGTCCAATGTTTAATACATTACACCTAATGTTTGAAACTCATTACACAGAACTTGCATTAGCCGTAGACTTAATTGCTGAACGTATCCGTGCATTAGGTTTTATAGCTCCAGGTAGCTATGGAGAATTTGCGAAACTAACTAAAATTAAAGAACACTCTGGTGATACAGATGCTAATGACATGATTAAATATTTAATTGAATCTCATGAAATGGTTATCAAAACTGCGCGCGGGATTTTTCCAAATGCTGATGATGCTAACGACCAAGTAACGCTTGATTTATTAACACAACGTTTACAAGTCCATGAAAAAACAGTATGGATGTTACGTAGTTTACTTAACTAAAAAAAGCAGGATAAATCCTGCTTTTTTTATGAATCTAATATACCTATTTCGATACAGGCACTGCAATAAATGTGCTAACAATACTGTTTCCATTTATTCTAGCTATTTTTAATACAATGCTTTGCCCGACTTTAGCTCTATTTGTAATTTGCTGTAACTGACTAACTGAAGTTATTGGACTATTAGCAACACCAATAATAAAGTCTCCTACTTGGAGCCCTGCATACTTAGCATTATCGCTACTTGCTTTAACAACAAGCCCACCACTGATTCTACCTGCAAACATTTTTACTTGTACGCTATTCATTGGTTCAAGTAATAAACCAAGCTTATCCACGGATAAGCCTCTATTAGTCAAAGGCTTATTTATTGCTTGAATACTTGCATCATTCGTTGCCAACATAGTGATAGCATTTAAGGTGATTTCTTTATTGTCACGCCAAATTGTAAGCTTAACAGCTTGGTCAGGGCCAAGATTGCTAATTAATGAACTCAGGCTTACACCTTCATCTATTTCTTTGTCATTAGCCGCCAAAATCACATCACCAATTTGAATACCAGCCTGACTAGCAGCTGAATCAGGTGATACATCATTTACTAAAACCCCACGTGATGAACTAAGTCCAAATGACGGTGCTAACTCTTCTGTTAGAGGTTGAATAGCAATCCCTAAGCGTCCATGCTCGACTTTGCCAGTTCTTTTTATTTGATCTGCAATACGTGTAGCATAATCAATTGGAATAGCAAATGAAATGCCCATGTATCCGCCGCTTTTACTATATATTTGTGAATTAATACCAATTACTTGAGCTTGCATATTAATTAACGGACCGCCAGAATTACCTGGGTTAACTGGAACATCTGTTTGGATAAATGGAACAGATGTTTCTTCTGGTAAATTACGAGATAATGCAGATACAATTCCATGAGTGATTGTATTTTCTAAGCCAAACGGAGATCCAATTGCTGCAACCCAATTTCCTGAACGCAATTTATTTGGATCACCAACTTGCACTTCTGGTAAATTAGTAGCTTCTATTTTTAATAATGCAACATCTGTCAGCTTATCAACACCAACTATCTTAGCTTTAAACTCTCGTCTATCATTTAATTTTACAGTAACGATATCTGCTTTATCCACAACATGTGCATTAGTAAGAATATAACCATCGCTAGATAAAATAAACCCAGAACCTAATCCTCTTTGCTTTTGTAATTTCTGTTGCTGATCTGGCAACATTTGGCGTAGAAATTGATCAAAAAATGGATCGCCAGTCAAGCCAGCAGCTTGATTTCCACCTGATGCCAGTATCGTACTAATATGCACCACTGACTTCCCTACTTTATCATAAACATAAGTAAAATCAGGGACATTTGAAGCAGTATTAACTCCTGCTACATCACTAGTATATGTATTTTGTGCAGAATTAGCTTTATCTAATGGCATACATGCTAAAACTGATGTTGATATAAAAATAGTTAAAATTTTTTTCATAGAGTCTCACCTTAAAATTAATAATTTTTATTATTTTTTGAATTATAAATTTTAATATTATTTTAAATAATTATGCAAGTATGATCTATTTTTTAGAAATGAAAAACCTATAACAAACCCCGACAAAATAAGCCATACATAAAATCATTGTAATACAAAAACTAACAGGTAAATCAAAGTGATATGACACAAAAATAGCAGTAACAACCGAAAATAATGCACTAACAACACTAAAACCAATAATTGAATAAATTGATTCACCCCATTGCGTTCCTATAGCGCCAGGTATTATTAATAAAACAAATACAAGTAAAACACCAACTATTTGACATGCCATCGAAACAGTGCACGCTAATAAAACAAAAAATATAACAGATAATAATTTGCCCGATACACCTTTAGAGCCAGCAACTACAGGATCCAATGTAGTAAAAATAAGCGGCCGTGCTATTATTGCCATAATAACTACCACAGATATACCAATTCCAATTAATTGATAAATTTGGGTATTAGATACCGCAAAGATATTACCAAGCAATATTCCCATTACACTACCAGCATAATTATTTTGAAACAAAAATAAAAAATATGTTCCAAGACCTAATACAAAAGTTAGTACTACCCCAATTGCTTGGTCATTTTTCTTAACTTTCTCACCCATTAAACCCATAACAATAGATGCAATAGTATTTAAAATAATTTGCCCGAAAAATGATGGCAACCCAAGTAAAGCAGCACCAGCTGCTCCTGTCAGGCTCATATGGCCTAAGGCATGTGCAGCAAAACCAGTTCTACGTAAGACAACAAATACACTAACAATTCCACAAACAATAGAAATAACTGCACCGCAGATGAGTGCATTTTGCATAAAACTATATTCCAACATAGCTATCTTCTTTCACACACTCTATAGTTGCACAATAATGAACTCCATTCCCACTAAAATGAATAAATGCATCTAAATGACAAGCAATTTCATGCATATCATGAGAAATAATCATTAGTCCTAGATTTTGATGTTCATGAATTTTTTGTAATGCTTCAATAAAATGCTGTTTAGCATGCGGATCAAGATCTGCCAATGGCTCATCTAATAACAATAACTTAGGTTTATTAATTAAGGCTTGTGCTAAATAAATACGTTTTTTTTGTCCACCTGATAAAGTAACAAATGGCTGATGGGCATAACCTGATGCACCAACTAAATTAATTAACTCATCAACTTGTGATCTCAACTTTTTACTAATGAATGGCAACCCCAATAACCAACCGTTATAGCTACTCATTACCAAGCTATACCCACTCATTCTATCAGCTAAGTTTATTTCTCGTTCTTGTGGAATATACGAAATTTGCTTATTATTTAATCCAGCATAATCACCTAAAATACTAAGCTCACCAGAAATAGTTGGCAAGACACCTAAAACTGATTTTAAAAAAGTTGACTTACCAGCACCATTTTTACCAATAATGCCAATCCATTGATTATCTTCAATAGTCAAATTAAATTTTGGGGTAATCGGATTTTTATCATACCCCAAAACTAAGTCTTTACATACTATCATTTCTTGCTTGTTGCCAAAGCTTTGCTTGTTGTATTAACTTCATTAGTTAGCCATTGATTTACCTTAGTATTTACAGGCATAGTCTCTGTTACACCAACTACTTGAACATTATTTTTTTTAGCTAGCGATTTCATGTTCTCTGTTAAACTATCAGAAACTTGTGAATTATAAAATAATACTTTAACAGTTTTCTTAGTAAATAACTCTTGGAAACTTGCTATCATTTTTGGTGTAGGCTCTGTGTCATTCATGATCTTCCACTGAAAATCTTCTCCATACATTTTTAATCCTAATGCATCGCTCATATAACCAAACACTGGCTCTGTTGCTGTAACAGGAGTACCTGCATACATTTTTTTGTTACTAGCAATTAAAGATTGCACTTTTGCATTATCTGCCAAAAACTCTTGTAAATTCTTGCTAACTTCTTTTTGATCACTAGGCGATAATTGTTTAAGTTTATCTGCCAAAGTACTAGCTAGAGTTGGAAATGTTTGTGGCTTATACCATAAATGAGGATTTTCTCCAGATTTTACACCAACAAGATCAGCTACATTAATCACAATAACTTTTTTAGTATCAATAGTTTTTAGAATTGGTTTCATCCAATCATCATAATCAGCACCATTATAAATAATGATTTGCGCATTACTAATTGCACGACTAGTTGATGGAGAAGTTGTAAATAAATGTGGATCTGCATCTGGATTACTAATAATACTATGTACTTCTACATTTTTACCACCAATTTCTTTTGCCAATTGTCCATAAAAATTTTCTGCCGCAACAATATTAATGTTTGCTGCATTAGCTGCATTTAATAAACCCAATAAACTAGAAATCAAAATAATTTTTTTCATATAAATATCCCTCAAATAATATTAATGCAATATTCTAACATAAACAAAGCCAATATGTTACACTGTAACAAGCTTTATTTATACAGTAAAATAGATTATAATAATTATATAAAAAGATAAGATTTTTTGATATATGAAACAAACTATAGAATTAACTACACAACAGTCACTTATTTTGAAACTTTTAACAGAAAATAACGCTCCGATCTCAAGTGCAGATATTTTATCAATGATGCAAAAAGATAACCCAAAGGCTAATCGCATGACGATACACCGAGCGTTGGAGAAGTTAATTGATAATGGATTGATTCATAAAATACAATTAAATAATACCTATACAATATGCCAACACCTAAGTGATCATAACTGTCAATTATTAGTTTGTATAAAATGCGGTAGTCAAACAGAAATTCATTCACATAAAATGTGTCATGCATTAGAATCAGTAGAAATATCGCATAAATTTCAATTTATTAACCCATTAGAAATTAATGGAATATGTGAAAAATGTCAAGTAAAGGAATCATAATGACATATACTATAAATACAGCATTTGATGCTGGAAGCATTATTTGCAAAGATATCAATAAAAATAACTTATTATTAAATATTGAGAAAGATACCAATTCAGACTTTGCTCAATGGTTTTACTTCCAAATTAATGGAATAGCAAACCAAGAAATTAATTTCATAATTGATGAATTAGATAAAACTGCATATCCAGATGGATGGGATGGATATAATGTTTGTGCCAGCTTTGACAACCAAAATTGGTTTAGAATACCAACTGAATTTGATAATATAACTAAAAAAATAACTTGGTCAATAGATACTCAATACAATTCTGTATTTTTTGCTTACTTTGAACCATATTCTCACGTTCGCCATAATGAACTAATTGGTTTAGCAAATACTTCACCGCTAGCAAAACATGAAATCATTGGATTTACAGCCCAAAATCGCACTATAGATCTAATTAAAATAGGTAATCCTAATGGTAAAAAAATATGGATAATTGCTCGTCAACATCCTGGAGAAACTATGGCTGAGTGGTTTATGGAAGGAGTAATTCATCGCTTGCTAGATGAAGAAGATTCGATAACAAACAACTTGCTTCAGGAGTTTGAGTTTTACCTAGTACCAAACATGAATCCTGATGGGTCAGTTTTAGGTAATCTACGTACTAATTCTAAAGGTGTAAATCTAAATCGCGAATGGCTAAATCCAACTACCGAAAACTCTCCAGAAGTTTATTATGTACGTAAAAAAATGTTAGAAACTGGCATAGAAATGTTCTTTGATATTCATGGCGATGAAACATTACCATATGTATTTACTTTCGGTTGTCGCGATAATAAATCATTTTCAGCAAAACAAGATAAATTAGAAACAAAATTTGAAACAATATACCCATTAATTAACCCGGACTATCAAACTAAATTTGGTTACCCTAATAACCATTTTTCAGTTGAATCACCAACTACTGCAACTAAATGGGTGGGAAATAAATTTAATTGTTTAGCATATACCTTAGAAATGCCATTTAAAGATAATTCCAACCTACCAAATCTAGAACTAGGTTGGAATGGTAAACGCTCTTATCTACTAGGTATTGATATGCTAACAGCAATATATCAAATGAGTAAAGAATAAACTACCTAAATAAAATCCCCGAGCAAATGATACTCGGGGATTTTTTATTTCATAATTAAATTAAAACTCAACTTGACCAGTATACCAGAAATATCCACATAAGATAGCAACTGTCATAATTGTAATAAATAATCCAATTTCAAATTTATTTTCAAACATCTTACGTTTATTTTCTTTACGAGCTTTATAGAAGAATAAAATCCCCAAAGCATACATCATCGTTGAAATAGCTAAATACTTTAAACCACCAGCATAAATCATCCAAATAGAATAAATTACCGCTAATGATCCTTTAATAAGTTCATAATAATATATCTTTTTTTCTTGAATGATTAATTTTACAGAAAACATAGCAGCTAATAAATATGGAACTAAGACCAAACTTGTTGCAATCATAATCATATTTAAATAAACAGCTTGACTAAAAAAGGCAAATATCATCATGATTTGTAGCGTAATACCTGACATAAGCGCAGCATTACTTGGAACTCCATTTTTATTAACCTTAGTTAAAAATGCTGGCATCGTACGATCTTGCGCTGATAAGAATAAAATATTAGTTGCTAGCATGCACCATGCTAATAACGCTCCAGCTACGCAGATCAAAACAGCAAAACGTATAAAGTTAGCACTCATTAATCCAACTACACTCGCCATCACGCCAGCTGTCGACGGAGTATCTAAAGCTTGAATACTAGCAGTTGATATAATACCAAATGGCAATACAGACAATGCTGTATCTATTAATAACACTACAACTACAGCAAGCATTGTAGCTTTACCAACATCTTTCATATCTTTAGCATAAATAGCATAAATACATGCAGCTTCAATACCTAAGAAGTCCCAAACTGTAACCAACATAGTGGCCTTGATTTGTTCCCACATGCTTCCCAAATGAAGATCATGAGTTGAAATATTTTGCATGAAGACTGACGTTTTAAAACCGTAAATAAATACTAAAATCAATATTGCAAGAGCTGTCAACTTTACAGTCGTAATCATTACATTTACAATAGATGCCTCTTTAACACCCTTCGTAATTAGAGCAATAACTAACCAAATTAGAAAAGACTCACATAAAAAAGCAGGAAACGTTGCACCAGCTGTTGCGCCATGTCCAAATATTGGAAAAAAATGACCAATCGTTGCAAATATATAAATTAAATAACTGGCATTACCCAATAATGCATTTAGAAAATACCCCCATGCTGAGGTAAATCCCACATAATCACCAAAACCAAATTTTGCGTACCCATAGATACCACTTTTAATATCTGGGCGTTTATTACTAATATATACAAATGACCACGCTAAAGCGATCATACCAGCAGCCACAATAAACCAATGTAAAATAACAGCAACCGCACCAGAACGGTTTGCAATATTTTGTGGAATATCAAATACACCACTTCCCATCATAGAACCAAAGGTTAAAGAGAATAGAGCAAAAAACGTAAGATCTTTCATCCCCGCACTAGGAGCTTTAGCTGCCATAATTATTTCCTATATATTTATAAGTATCAGTATAAAATAATTCTATTTCTAAATATTTGAAATAGACCATCCTCTATAACACCCCATAGTCTTTGTAACAAGACTCCCCCAATCTGATTATTATACATCCAATTAAAAACTTTAAAGAAAATTTTATACACTTTTATAGTGGCATTTCAAAAATACATATTCGCAACACTACTATTCTAATACTATTCTTATTACATATCAATATATTATAAAGTACATAATTACGGCAATATTACTGTTGCATAATTTTAAATTTCTTAGATTTTACATAAAAAATTAAACTATTTACCATAAAGAAATCCTCTTGGTTTATACTCAAGAGGATTTCTAATACATAAATTAATGTATGATATACTAATTGTTAGTACATGCCACCCATTCCGCCCATACCACCCATATCAGGAGCTGCAGGCTTCTCTACAACTGGCATTTCTGCAATCATACAATCTGTTGTCAACATTAAACCCGCAACTGAAGCTGCATGTTGTAAAGCTGCGCGAGTAACTTTAGCTGGATCAAGAACACCCATCTCAATCATATCGCCAAATTCACCTGTACCTGCATTATAACCATAAGAGCCTGTGCCTTCTAATACTTTATTAATTATAACTGATGGCTCTTCACCACAATTAGTAACAATTTGGCGTAATGGAGCTTCAATAGCTTTTAATACTATCTTAATACCAGCATCTTGATCAGCATTAATACCATGTAAGTTTTCAATAGAATTACGTGCTCTTAAAAATGCTACTCCACCGCCAGATACAATACCTTCTTCAACAGCAGCACGAGTTGCATGTAATGCATCTTCTACACGAGCTTTTTTCTCTTTCATTTCAACTTCAGTTGCAGCACCAATTTTTATAACCGCAACACCACCTGCAAGTTTAGCAACACGCTCTTGTAATTTTTCTTTATCATATTCAGATGTAGATTCGCTAATTTGTTTACGAATTTGTTCTACACGAGATGTAATAATATCTTCTCCACCAGCACCATCAATAATAGTTGTATTTTCTTTTCCTATTTCAACGCGCTTTGCTTGACCTAAATGAACTAATTCAGTTTTTTCTAATGTCAAACCAACTTCTTCAGCAATTACTGTACCACCAGTTAGAATTGCGATATCTTCAAGCATAGCTTTACGACGATCACCAAAACCAGGAGCTTTAACCGCAACTACTTTTAAAATACCACGCATATTATTTACAACTAATGTAGCTAATGCCTCACCCTCTACATCTTCTGCAATAATTAATAATGGGCGGCTAGCTTTAGCTACTTGCTCTAAAACTGGCAATAAATCACGAATATTTGATACTTTTTTATCAACTAATAAAATAAACGGACTTTCTAAAACAGCTTGTTGTTTATCTGCGTTATTAATGAAATATGGAGATAAGTAACCACGATCAAATTGCATACCTTCAACTACATCTAGCTCATTACTTAATCCGCTAGCTTCTTCAACTGTAATTACACCTTCTTTACCAACTTTTTCCATAGCTTCAGCAATTAAATCACCGATTTCAGAATCTGAATTTGCAGAAATAGAGCCAACTTGAGCGATTTCTTTTGTAGTAGTACATGGTTTAGAAATATTTTTAAGTTCTGTAACTAAGCCCTCAACTGCTTTGTCAATTCCACGTTTTAAATCCATAGGATTCATTCCTGCTGCCACATACTTCATACCTTCACGTACAATAGCTTGAGCTAGAACTGTAGCCGTAGTAGTACCATCACCAGCAACATCCGCAGTTTTTGATGCAACTTCTTTTACCATCTGCGCACCCATATTTTCAAACTTATCTTTAAGTTCAATTTCTTTAGCTACAGATACACCATCTTTAGTTACTAATGGTGCTCCATACGAGCGCTCTAAAACCACATTACGACCTTTTGGCCCAAGTGTAACTTTAACTGCATCAGCAAGTGTATTTACACCACGAACCATTTTTTCACGACCATCAATTCCAAATTTTACTTCTTTAGCTGCCATTTTTAATAGCTCCTTCTTTTATTTTTTAAGTATATTAATAATCAAAACTCGCTGTATTTGCTTTCTTAGACTAGGCGTATTGCAGTAAATTCTGACGAAATGTACAAATGGTACATGAGAAATAATTTATAAAATACAACAACGTATAAGATGCAAAGACGAAGAGTTACTCTACGATGGCTAGGATATCATCCTCACGCATAACTAATAATTCTTTCCCATCCAGTTTAACGATCTGACCTGAGTATTTACCAAATAATACTTTATCACCAGCTTTTACACATACAGGATGGTGAGTACCATTATCTAAGGTCTTGCCATTACCAACAGCTACAACTACACCCATATCAGGTTTTTCTGCAGCAGCACCAGGTAAAACAATCCCTGAAGCAGTTTTTTCTTCTGCTTCAACACGTTCAACAACTACACGATCATGTAAAGGCTTAAGAGATGCCATTGTTATATCCTTTAAAAATTTTATTTATTAAATCATTAATATTAATATAATCACTAACTAGCTAATTTCAAGTCAGAAATATATTTAAATATTTTTTATAAAAAAATCTAGGAGTAATTCCTAGATTTTTCTACGTTACAGTCTATTAGCCCTCTAAAATATTTACATATTCACGAATTGCTGTAGAAAGCATTGCTAAATCTAATGAACGATAGCTTTGTAGTTCTTCTAACATTTCGAAAATGCGCTCAATTTTTTCTGGGTGCTTATTCATCCATGCCTGAGAATCACCATTAGTTTCAGTAATAGCTGACTCCATAACACTACGATATACTCGATAAATATCGGCTAACAATGCTGAACGCACTAATGACTGCCATTTATTTTCGCGTGGCAATAATAGTACATTTTGACGTAACCAATCTACACGTAATACACGTCCAATCACAAAATAGCTACTAGCCACAGAATCAGCATCAAGATTATGCTTATGCGCTAAAGCAACGATATCTACAGTTTGAGCTAAATATGCTTGACGAGCAACAATAGATGCTAACTCAGTTGGCACACCATTTGAAATATAGAACGACTCATCATGCTTAACTTCTGGGTAATCAGAAATCTTAATTAAATCAGTAAGTTTAGATTCCAAAGCTAAAATTTGCGGCTTGAATACTTCAATCCTTGGAGACATATTAGAATAATCTTGAACATAACGAAGAGTCCAACGACATAAACGCTCTACGGCCTTTTCGATTCCAATTAATAATTTAATTTGAACAGTAGCTTCAATCTTATTATCTAAAGCCTCAATAGCATGATATAAACGATCGGCATCAAGTAATTGATAGGCTGCCCACCAAGCTTTTATAATATTTTCTTTGCTTGTGTTAAATTCATCCGTAAAACGAGAAATAAATGTAATACCAGCACGATTAACAATTAAATTAGCTAATTGATTAGAAATAATCTCGCGACGTAAATAGTGATTTAAAACATAATCACGATAGTTTTCTTGAAGATGTTTAGGAAAATAGTTTATTAATAAATCATTAAAATCACTATCACCAGCCAAGCTAGAATTTAAAATATCTTTATCTAACGTCATTTTTGAATATGCTAAGAGTACTGACATTTCTGGCATAGTCAAACCACGCCCAGCTTGTTGACGAGTTGTAATTTCAGCATCATCTGGTAAAAACTCAATCGCTCGATCTAATATCCCTGCTTTTTCTAGTTTACGCATAAATACCTGATGGTTTGGCAATGTATAATGTGCAACTTGACTTGCTGTACGAAGCGCTTGAGTTTGTAAATAATTATCTCTTAATACAAGACTAGAAACATTATCTGTCATGCTCTCAAGGACTTTATTACGCTCTTCAACCGACATACCAGTTTTTTGTATTACATCCGCAAAAAGGATCTTAATATTAACCTCATGATCAGAGCAATCAACTCCAGCTGAGTTATCAATAGCATCAGTACAAATATTACCGCCACGTTTAGCAAATTCAATACGGCCTAATTGTGTCGCGCCTAAATTACCACCTTCACCTACAACACTTACTTGTAAATCACGACCATTCACACGAACAGCGTCATTTGCTTTATCACGGACTTCATCGTGAGATTGGGTTTCAGATTTAATATAGGTACCAATACCACCGTTATATAATAAATCAGCCTTTGCTTTCAATATTGCATGTATTAAATCATTTGGTGCCATTTCATCGACACTAACTTCTAACCACGCTTTAACTTCTGGCGATAATGGAATTGATTTGCTTGCACGAGAATAAATACCACCACCTTGTGAAATCTTAGTAGTATCATAATCAGTCCACGATGAGCGTGGTAAACCAAACATGCGTAGACGCTCTTCGTAGCTACTTGCTTCATCTGGGTTTGGATCTAAGAATATATGCATATGATTAAATGCAGCTATTAAACGAATATGTTTTGATAACAACATTCCATTACCAAACACATCACCCATCAAATCACCAATACCAATTACTGTAAAGTTTTGGGTT
Source organism: Burkholderiales bacterium (assembly GCA_028693355.1). Lineage (GTDB taxonomy): Bacteria > Pseudomonadota > Gammaproteobacteria > Burkholderiales > UBA11063 > Aquella. The sequence goes on along the minus strand of JAQUVM010000003.1, from coordinate 16,421 downwards.
TGTGTATTAAGGTCTAAATGTCTAAAATGACGTTTTACGGCTTCCCATGCTCCTTTAGCAGTAATACCCATTTTTTTATGATCATATCCAACAGAACCACCTGATGCAAAAGCATCTCCTAGCCAAAAGCCATAAGACATAGACATTTCATTAGCAAAATCTGAGAACGTAGCAGTTCCTTTATCAGCAGCCACAACTAGATATGGATCATCACCATCATGACGAACTACATTGCTTGGAGGTACTACTGCACCAGATACCATATTATCTGTAATATCTAGTAAGCCAGACATAAACTGTCTATAACATGCGATACCTTCTGCCATATAAGCTTCACGATCACTAATATCTGGTAATTTTTTACATACAAAACCACCTTTAGAACCAGTTGGTACAATTACTGAGTTTTTTACCATTTGTGCTTTTACCAAGCCTAAGACTTCAGTTCTAAAATCTTCACTACGATCAGACCAGCGTAACCCACCACGAGCAACTTTACCACCACGTAAATGCACAGCTTCAAATCTTAAAGAGTAAACAAAAATTTCGTATAATGGATGAGGTTTAGGTAAGTTTAATACCTTAGCAGATTCTAGTTTAAATGAAATATATGACTTAAATTCACCACTGTCAGTAGTTTGATAAAAATTCGTTCTAAGCATCGCATTCAAAATAGAATAGAATGTTTTCATAATATTGTCTTCGGCAATATTATCAATTTTGTCTAGCTCGGCTTCAATTAATTGCTGATAATATGAAACTTTTTCATTTGAATGTTTTACTGGTGAAAACTTATAAGTTAATAATTCAGAATATAAATAAGTTAAGAATGAATACTTACTTAAACAATCGGCAATATATGTAAATGAAAACGTTAGATTTGTCTGCATCATATATTTTACAATTGCACGAATAAAAGATACCTCACGAGCATCTAAGCCACAATATAATACTAAATTGTTTAAACTATCGCGCTCTACTTTACGAGTAAATGCGGCTAAAATAGCTTCTTTTAATAAATCAACTAAATTTTTATCGTTAATCTTATCAACTAATCCATCTGGTACTTCAACACCAAAATCACATATATGAAGTTTATTACCATCAGATAAAGTAATCTTATATGGCTTTTCATCAATTAATTTAAAGCCAAAGTTTTCAATAATTGGCAATCCACGAGATAAGCTTACATTTTTGTTAAAACGAATTAATTTTATTTGCCATAATTCATCATTTGTATGATCTCCATCATCAATAACGACAGCATATTCATTGTCTAAGCTCAAAGTAGCCATAGCTTTACACGATTCTACTACTTGTTCTGTTGAATAATTTTTCAAATATTCATTAGGTAATGCTAAAGCATATGTAGTATATGTTGCTGTATCTAAATTACTTTTTAATTGTTCTAATGAAGCACTCATTGCGACCCTTTCCAAATATAACAAAATCGCTGGTAAACCAAGCATATTCTAACCTTGTAATTATAAAGGAAAGGCCAAAGCTTTTGTTGATGCGGCGCAGTACACAACGTAAAAATGTTCTAAAGTTAATCTACTCTTGCAAAATAATCATAAAGAACACATTTATTCTAACTGCATACAATATCTTCTTATGAAATAATTTATAACAACTTTTTATTTGATATCAAAAGTAAATTATTTTTAACTTTTAGTACCAACTGTCATCTAATAATTACCATGACACCAAGCACAATCAATATAACTCCAGATAACATCTTAACTATGCGATAACGATTCCCTGTTGCAATATAACTAAACACATAATAATATGATAAATTAAAAATTGTTGCACTCATACAAAATAAAACACCAAGCACTATTATGCCAATCTTATTATAATTCATAGAAATAAATTGTGGCAAGAATGATAAAAAGAATAAACCAACCTTAGGATTTAAAGCACTTACTAAAAATCCCTTTAGTATGATATTTTTTGATTTTATAGTATAATTATCTATAGTGTTTAAAGTAATACTCTTATCTAATAACGACATAATTCCTAAATAAACTAGATACAATCCACCACTAATCTTGATAATGTTGGTTAACACCGGATAAGTCGGCAAAATTATTGTCAAACCAATAAATGTGAGTAATACATATAATAAATAACCTAATGCCAATCCAAGTGAACTTTTTAGTGCTGTTGATATAAATAACCACCAATTCGTAATTCCAAACATATTTACCTCTTAAGCAATAAAAATACGTATTAATAAATTAATCACTAATAATAAATATAATGCCAATAAGCATTTGATATTAAAACTCAATAATAATGATTCATAATTACGTGGATGTTTAGCATAATCTTTAGCTATCATTGTTATCATTATCATAATTGATAAAGAAAACATTGCGGCATGACCACTTGCACTGCTTTGCATTGCCGAGAAAAGCAATCCATCACCAACATTTTCTCCGATCTGCTTTTGTACCTGCATCAATAACGCATTAGCACTAACGGTAGATCCAGTAATAAAGCCAACAACGACACTAAGTAAAGGCATTATTAATATCAAAACAACTATGAGTTTGTACGCAGCAGTATCAGATAAATTTGCTAAAATGTTAGGAATGAATACAGAGGAAATCATCGGGAAATCCGATCATGATTTACCATATGGAATAGCAAGAATTGCAGATGTTTTATATAAACAAGACCGTGATGTTGAATTATTTCGCATAAAAATGAAATTTTTAGACATCCGCAGCTATGCTGATGGCTTGGAATTTTATATTTTTAGCAAATATCCCATTATAAACCCATCTACAAAAAATGTCCTTGGTATCTATTGTTATGTCACAAAGCCTAAAAATTACTCGGTAATAAATTTCATTAATAAATATCAATTGGATTATTATCCACATCATAACCAAAATCCACATCAGCCATTGCTAACTAAAAGAGAACAAGAAGTAATGTTTTGCATAGCAAGCGGAATAACGGAGCGTAAACATATTGCAAATTTTTTGTCAAAAATCCATAACAAAAACATTAGTTCCGATGGCACAATTAAAAAAATTCTCACTAATTTATATCAAAAACTATTAATCTCTGGCTCAATATCTGCACTTTATAATCATGCTATTCATCATGGCTATCATAAAATAATTCCACAAAGCATTATAAATGCAAGAAATATGCGCACTGGTGAATCAATCTTTATCGAATAAATAAAGCATAACAGAAAATCCATATTAGTGGTTTGTATAAAAGCCTTTAATAATTTTATACTTTATAGAAAGCTTGTCAGAATATAGATAATCTCAGATTAAAATGTACAATACAATGAGAGACGACGCCTATGAATAATAGGTTAGGAGCGAATCAAGCAGTACAGTTTAAAAATGAGTTAGCTATATCAGCATTATTATAAAAAATGCTTTTCTTATAATAGGTATATAAAAAGGAGGACAAATTATTGTCACTCCTTTTATTGGATTCATTATTATATATTTAATGAATTTAAGCTTATAAGTAAATAACTATTTGCTCAAAATCTCACGTAATACATATGGAAGAATACCGCCATGTTTATAGTATTCAACTTCAATTGGAGTATCAATACGAGATAACACAGTAATATCACGAGTCTTGCCATCTGCATATGTAATACGCATATTTAAATCTTGCTGTGCTTTCATATCATTTGATACGCCAGACACAGTAAATGTTTCATCACCTTTTAATCCTAAAGATGTAGCATCATCACCTGCTTTAAATTGCAATGGAAGCACACCCATACCAACTAAATTAGAACGGTGAATACGCTCAAATGATTTAGCAATAACTACTTTAACACCTAATAATTGTGTACCCTTAGCAGCCCAATCACGAGAAGAACCAGTACCATACTCTTCACCAGCTACTATAATCGTTGGTGTATTAGTTTCTACATATTGCATAGCTGCATCATATACAGTTGTTTGCTCACCATTATATAACGTAAAACCACCCTCAACACGAGATCCATCTGCTAATGCAGGAATCATCAAATTTTTGATACGTACATTGGCAAATGTACCACGCATCATTACTTCATGATGTCCACGACGTGAACCATATGAATTAAAATCTTTAGCTTCAACGCCACGAGACAATAAATACTTCCCAGCAGGAGTTGTTGCTTTAAATGAACCAGCAGGTGAAATATGATCTGTTGTTACTGAATCACCTAAAATCAATAAAGGCTTAGCATTTACAACATCATGAACAGAGCCATATTGCATATCAAAGTCAGTAAAGAATGGTGGTTCAGCAATATAAGTAGACTCAGGCCATGTATAAACATTACCAGTTGATGTCTCTACTTTATTCCATAAGTCATGATCTTTTGTTAAATTAGAATATAGCGTGCTATAAGTTTCAGCATTTTGAGCTAAAGGCATAAGTTTTGCAATTTCTTCACTTGTTGGCCAGATATCTTTTAAGAATACATCTTTTCCATCCGCACCTTTAGCAATTGGATCTACATCTAAATCAAGATTAACTTTACCAGCTAATGCAAATGCAACTACCAATGGAGGTGAAGCTAAGAAATTACCTTTAATATTTGGATGAATACGTGCCTCAAAGTTACGGTTACCTGATAATACCGCACAAGCAATTACATCTTTTTCAACAATTGTTTCATTAAACTCTGGGCGTAAATCACCAGCATTACCAATACAAGTTGTACAACCAAATGCAGCAATATTAAAGCCTAATTTATCTAAATACTCTTGTAATCCTGCTTTTTGTAAATAATCTGCTACTACACGTGAACCTGGTGCTAATGAAGTTTTTACACGAGGATTCATTGTTAAACCTTTTTCTACAGCTTTTTTAGCTAATAAACCTGCAGCTAACAACACACTTGGATTTGAAGTATTGGTACATGAGGTAATCGCAGCGATTAATACATCTCCATTACCAATATCAATACCTGCTTTAGTTTCATAACGCTCTGTTAATTGACTAGCTTGCTTATTAAAGCCATTTTCAGCTATTGGTTTAACAAATAAACTATTGAAAGTTTCTTTCATTTTATCTAAATCAATACGATCTTGAGGACGCTTTGGACCTGCTAATGATGGTTTGATAGTAGATAAATTTAACGTTAATGATTTTGTATATTGAATATCATCATTCGTTGGAACACCAAACATATCTTGGGCTTTGAAATATGTTTCAAATAATTCACAATCTTCTTCAGTACGACCTGTTGCACGCATAAAACGAACAGTTTCGCTATCAACTGGGAAAAAGCCCATAGTTGCACCATATTCTGGAGCCATATTTGCAATAGTAGCACGATCAGTAACTGATAAACTAGCAGCACCCTCACCGTAGAACTCTACGAATTTACCTACAACTTTTTCTTTACGTAACATTTCAGTAATAGTTAATACTAAATCTGTTGCCAAAATACCTTCGTTTAATTTACCTTCTAATTTAACACCAACTACATCTGGAGTCAAGAAGTAAACTGGTTGACCTAACATACCTGCTTCGGCTTCGATACCACCAACACCCCATCCCACGACACCAACACCATTAATCATAGTTGTATGTGAGTCGGTACCAACTAAAGTATCTGGATAAATAAGATTATCTTTATGTTGAACACCCTTAAATAAGTATTCAAGATTTACTTGATGAACAATACCAATACCTGGAGGCACTACTCCAAAAGTATCAAATGCCTGCATACCCCATTTCATGAATTTATAACGTTCATTATTACGTGTAAATTCTAACTCCATATTTTCACGAAGAGCATTTTTATCACCATAATAATCAATTTGTACAGAATGGTCAACTACTAAATCAACAGGTACTAAAGGCTCTACAACTTTTGCATCTTTACCCAATTTATCAGCAACAGTACGCATAGCAGCTAAATCACATAATAATGGAACACCCGTAAAATCTTGTAATACTACACGAGCTACAACAAATGGAATCTCATCAACACGTGGAGAAGTTGCACCCCAACACGCTAATTGTTGAATATGCTCTTCTGTAACTTTTACGTTATCATAATTACGTAAAACAGCTTCTAAAACTATACGGATTGAAATAGGTAATTTTTTAAGATTAAAACCAGCTTCAGCTAATTTTGGTAATGAATAATATTTGTATGATTTACCACTTGATGTAGTGATAGATGACAGGGTATTAAATTGATTATGCATAATTTGCCTCAAATAAAATAAAACTTGAATGGCATTATTTTAACATACACGACAACATGGTTATTAGCTAATATATAAATATTTGATTTACAAAAAATAAGCTTTATAAATCAATAGCTACGGCTGTACCAAATTTACCAAACTCTAATTCAATCAAACTTGCATCATCTACATAAAACATCACTTTATCTTTTAATTTTGATGAATGTGTAATCAAAATAATTTGTGAATAATCACTTACTTGCACAATCAAATCAGCTAAAACATCTACCAAATCCATATGCAAACTAATCTCAGGTTCGTTTAGTATATAAACGCTTGCAGGCCTAGGACTTAGTAATGCCGTCAACAGACATATAAACTTTAATGTTCCATCTGAAAGTTCACGAATTGATAATGGCCTATATAAACCATCTTGATGAAACTCTAAATCAAATACAGATGACATTGTTGGGTCGGTTATTTCAATAAGTGCACCATTAAATGCATTAGCTATATATTTCTTAAATAATACCTCATCTCCAATTTCATAAATCGTACGAATCGCCGCAATTAAGTTACTACCATCATTATTTAAAATTGTGGCTCTCGAGCATGGGTGGGGCTGACGTATTAGAGAGTTTTTACTTACGTCAAAATGATGATAAAAACGCCAAGATAAAATCTTATTCAACCAGACAAATAACTCTGGATGATGATCTGGAGATCTTAATTGAGACAATAATGACTCTGATGTATCAAGAACTAAAGGAGTAACTTCTTTCTTTGGATTGTAAGATATAAGAGTGCTAGAAATGCGCTCAACTAATAACGCACTTGGTCGTTTTTTATCTCCTAGCCAGATTTTCTCTTCTTTAATTTCAGGATCTAAAAGAAACATAGAACCAGGAACAGGTATTGGGACGCCAGCACGAAGCTCGTAGATAGACTCTTCATCCCGAATGGATAAAATTAATTCAATATTTCTTCTTGAGTTATAGCGTTTAAGTGAGCTGCTACCAGCCCACATCAAAGAAGGTATTCCACCCTCTTGAACCACTCTTTCCGCAAAACTTCCTCTAGCTGCATCTTGAATAAGTTGCAATGCTTGATAAGTATTACTTTTACCACTACCATTATGTCCAGTTATAACATTTAATCTAGTTAGCTCTAGATTAAGCTCACGAATCGAACGATAACACTCAATATATATTTCTTTTAGCATAGCCCCTCCTTAACAACACAAATAACTGATATCTAACGCATCTTTTTAAGTTATTTAATTATTATGCTAATTTTATTATATAAGTTATTGTTAATCCTTGGCAAAAAACTAAATTTAGTCCAATTAGTCAACTTGTAAAATAGCCAAGAAAGCCGTTTGTGGAATTTCGACATTACCGACTTGCTTCATACGTTTTTTACCTGCTTTTTGTTTCTCTAAAAGTTTTTTCTTACGAGAAATATCACCACCATAACATTTTGCTAATACATTTTTACGTACTGCTTTGACTGTTTCTCGAGCAATAATATGCGCGCCAATTGCAGCTTGTACCGCAATATCAAACATCTGACGTGGAATAAGTTCACGTAATTTAGCTACTAATTCACGCCCACGATATTGTGAGTTTGCACGATGAACAATTAAAGATAATGCATCAACTCGTTCACCATTTACTAAAACATCAAGCTTTACTAAGTCAGAAACTCTAAACTCTTTAAACTCATAATCAAATGACGCATATCCACGCGATACAGATTTTAATTTATCAAAGAAATCAAGAACAACTTCGTTAAGAGGCATTTCATAAGTCAACATTACTTGACGCCCCATATACTGCATATTTAATTGCACACCGCGCTTTTGGTTACATAAAATAATTACAGCACCAACATAATCATTAGGTACTAAAATATTAGCAGAAATAATTGGCTCGCGAATCTCTTGAATATGACTAGGATCTGGTAATTTAGCCGGGTTTTCAACAGTAATAATTTCACCTGTTTTATCTAAAACTTTATATACCACTGTTGGCGCAGTAGTAATCAAATCCATATCAAACTCGCGCTCTAAACGCTCTTGCACAATTTCCATATGCAATAAACCTAAAAATCCGCAGCGGAATCCAAATCCTAAAGCTTGCGATACCTCTGGCTCAAAATTTAATGATGCATCATTTAATTTTAATTTCTCTAATGAATCACGTAAAGCTTCATAATCATGTGACTCTACCGGATACAAACCTGCAAATACTTTTGGCTGAATCTCTTTAAAGCCAGGTAAACTTTCACTCGCTGGATTTTTGTCTAGGGTTATCGTATCCCCTACTTTGGCATATTGTAATTCTTTAATACCGGCAATTACAAACCCTACTTCGCCAGCAGATAATTTCTCGCGGTTTACTGATTTTGGTGTAAATACGCCGACATGTTCACATAAAAATGTTGCCTTATTACTCATGAATTTAATTTTATCTTTTGGTTTTAATTCGCCATCAACTACGCGAACTAACATAACTACACCCACGTAATTATCAAACCACGAATCAACTATTAATGCTTTTAGAGGTGCGCTAACATCACCAACTGGTGCAGGAATTTTGGCTATAACCAATTCCAAAACATCTTGTAAACCAACCCCTGTTTTTGCTGAGCAATGAATAGCATCTGTTGCATCTAAACCAACTATATCTTCAATTTCTTGACAAACTCTATCGGGCTCTGCTGATGGTAAATCAATTTTATTTAAAACAGGTAAAACTTCTACACCTAATTCTACAGCGGTATAACAATTTGCCACTGTTTGTGCCTCAACACCTTGAGAAGCATCAACTACAAGTAATGCACCCTCACAAGCCGACAATGAACGAGATACTTCATACGAAAAATCCACATGCCCAGGTGTATCAATAAGATTTAGATTATAAATATTACCGTCTTTTGCCTTATAGTGTAAGGCTGCTGTTTGAGCTTTAATAGTAATACCACGCTCTTTTTCAATATCCATTGAATCAAGAACTTGTGAATCCATTTCACGTTTATCAAGGCCACCACAAAACTCAATAAAGCGATCTGCTAGTGTTGATTTACCATGGTCAATATGTGCAATAATTGAAAAATTGCGGATGTGTTTCATAAAATCCTAATATAAAAAAATGTACAAATATCTTTAATTATACCATACCCATTGAATATGCTATTTGCAAAATAAAAAACTCCCGAATGGGAGTTTATAAATATAAAAAATATTATTATAGATTAAATTCAGTTAAGCTAGATAACTCATAATTATGCTCACAATAATGGCATGTCGCAACTACTTTTTCTCGTTCATTATTAAAACTAAATTTTGAGCGATACTGATGTGAAACACAACGATGATTTGGACAAATTACTAAATTTTCAATTTCTGTTGCCACTGTTAATTTTACTTTTTTTACAATTTGATAATTTTCGATTTCACTATACGTAGCACCAGGTGCAAAAATGCTAATTGCACTTAGTTGTTCTTCGCTAAGTTTATAGTTTTCTATTTTAACCAAATCTTTTACACCAAGCCTTTTACTAGTTAAATTTAAACCAATTCCAACTGGGTATTTACGTTGTAACTTCAATAGTTTAATAATATGCCAAGCATTACCTTGAGGAATATGATCTATATTTACACCGTTTGCTAATGCGCCAATTTTATTTTCCATGTTACTCTCCAAAGATAATATCTAACAATGCTTGACGTACATAAACACCATTTTGTGCTTGCTGAAAATAATATGCATGTGGCGTATCATCTATCTCAGTTGGTAGCTCTTCTAAACGTGGCAATGGATGTAAAATACTTAAATTAGGCTTAGCTTTTTCTAACGTCTTTAAACTAATACCATATTCACAATCTAAATTACCGTTAAAACGTTCCTTTTGTAAACGCGTTAAATATAAACAATCTAGTCGATCAATTACTTCTTCTGCTGTAGAATGAAACGAATAACTAATACCATGACGGCGTAATTCATGTAAGTTTTCACTAGCAATACGTAATTCTGGAGGTGCAATTAAAAATAAGCGCATGTTAAATAGCTTACTGGCATCAATAAGTGAATGGATTGTACGACTATACTTTAAATCACCCATTAAACCAAGATTTACTCCCTCTAAGCTCCCTTGACTATCCTGAATCGAAAATAAATCAAGCAAAGTCTGCGTTGGATGTTGGTTTGCTCCATCTCCTGCATTTATAACAGGAATAGTCATAACTTCAGATGCAAGTCTTGCCGCGCCATCATTAGGATGACGCATAATCAAACCATCTGCATAGCAATTAAGCATACGCAATGTATCAATAAAGCTTTCACCTTTATTGCTTTGCGAAGTAGAGCTACCATCAGCAAATCCAATTGTTTTACCACCTAAGCGAGCAACAGCTGATTCAAATGACAACCTAGTACGAGTAGAAGCCTCAAAAAAACATGATGCTAATACCTTACCATCAAGTGTATTTTTACGCAAACCATTTTTGAATTCTCCAGCATGAGATAAAATATCCAAAATATCTTGTTTAGACAAATCTTGTAATGCTGTTAATCCTTTATTTTTTAAATCTAACATATTTAATTAATCCCATGATTTAAAATATCTAATTATAATTATTTAATATTAGTTCCATTAAAGTCACCACCAATTACTGACTGCCTAGCATAATCAGCTAATCCAACCCCAAATTTTTTAGCTACTTTCTCAAATGGATCCTTATCTGGAGTAAAATCAACCAAATTTTCTGATTTATATTGTTCGCGTGCAATGCTAGTTACGCTACCATAACCATCAATTAAACCTAATTTCAAAGCATCTTGCCCAACCCAATAACGACCACTAAATAAATCAGATTCATTAGCAAGCTTAGTTCCTCTGCCTTTTTTAACTGCATTTATAAATATTTGATGAATTTCATCTAACATTTTTTGCTGCATAGCTGTTTGTTCTTTATTTTCTGGCACAAATGGATAACCCATTGCTTTATTTTTCCCAGAAATAATCAAACGACTATCTATTCCTAATTTTTTCATAGCCTCAGTTGCACCAAATCCACTGTATATCACGCCAATCGAACCAACTATACTTGATGGATTAGCATATATTTTATTAGCTGCAGCTGCTGCATAATAACAACCAGAAGCACATACTTCTTCAACCACTACATCAATTGGCTTATTTGGATATTTAGCACGTAACCGAGTAATTTCATTATTTAAAACATCAGAATAAACAGGTGAACCACCTGGTGAATTAGCACGAATAATAACTGCAACAGTATCTTTATCTTTCAAAGCATCGGTCAAACCTGTAATTACATCACGAAAATTACCTGTATCATCACTAATTTCACCTTTAAAATTGACAACTGCAACTTGAGGGCCTTTTTTCGCATCTCCTATCTCATCTTTTTTATTAAATTGCCAGATTGAAAATATAATTATCCCCAAAACGATTAACCTAAAAAAACTCTTCCAACGACGACTACGACGTTGTTCTTTGACTGTTTCTAACAATACTTTTTCAATGGTTTCTTGTTCCCAACTCATTTATTTACTCCTACTGTTTATTTATTCTTTTAATTTAAGCGGTTTGCTTTAACTTGGCCCTGTTAACATGAAACGCTGCTACAAATTCATTAAATTTATCATCACGAATTGAATCACGAATTTCTTGCATCAACTGTAAATAATAATGAATATTATGAATAGTATTTAAGCGTGAACCTAAAATCTCACCCATTTTAAATAAATGATGTAAATATGCACGTGAGAAATTTTTACAAGTATAACACTCACATGTATCATCTAATGGACGAGTGTCATCTTTATGCTTAGCATTTTTTATTTTTATATCACCAAATTTTGTAAATAACCAACCATTACGAGCATTACGGGTTGGCATTACACAATCAAACATATCAATGCCTTTGCTCACGCCATATACCAAATCTTCGGGAGTACCAACACCCATCAAATAATGAGGTTTTTCTTTAGGTAACATATCTTTCATTTCATCAAGCATACGTTCCATTTCTTCTTTTGGCTCACCTACTGATAATCCACCAATCGCAATTCCATCAAAGCCAATTTTCATTAATTCATCTAAAGATTTCTGGCGCAATTCAGCGTACATACCACCTTGTACAATACCAAATAAAGCATTAGGATTTTTGTATTCATTAAATGCATCACGTGAACGTTTAGCCCAACGAAGAGATAACTCCATAGATTCACGAGCTGTTTTATAATCAGCAGGATATGGCGTACATTCATCAAAAATCATTACGATATCAGAATTTAGCACTGTTTGAATTTCCATTGACTTTTCAGGCGATAAAAATAGCTTTGAGCCATCAACTGGATTTTGAAAATAAACACCCTCTTCTTTTATCTTACGAAGCTTGCCTAAGCTAAAAACTTGAAAACCACCAGAATCTGTCAAAATAGGTTTATCCCAGCCATTAAACTGGTGTAAGCCACCAAATTTCTTAATAATGTCTAAACCTGGACGTAACCATAAATGAAATGTATTACCTAAAATAATTTGTGAATGTGTATCATGTAAATCTTGCGGTGATAATGCCTTAACCGCACCATAAGTACCAACAGGCATAAAAATTGGTGTTTCAACCACTCCATGATTTAAGGTCATCTTACCCAAACGAGCATAACCATCATTTTTTAAAACTTCAAATTTCAACATATTCTAGCCTCCTATTTTATTTTTTTACTTGTATAATTAAATATAACCCATGATGCCACAATAATTAAACCACCAAGCAAAACTGCAAACAGTGGATTAAAGTATGCGACATAGCCGGCAATAATAGCAGGTATTGCCTGCGCCAAAGCATTCGCGCTGGAATTAACTCCCATTGCGACACCAAGCTCATCCTTATGTGCCAATCGTGTAATTAACGAAGAGCTAAATGATTTAGATAATGCAGCACCAATTGCTAAAAATGGTGTGACTATGTATAAATAATAATGGACATGGCTTGGTACTAAATAATATAAAATCAAGCAAATACCAGACATTATTAATGAGATTTTTAGCACCACAACTTCATTAACCTTACCAGATAATCTTCTAACTACACCACCTTGAGCAAAAATTATCATAACACCAAGGTATGCAAAGAAACCACCCACACCTAACTGGTTAAAGCCAAACTTACTAACTAAAACAATACCCCAAAATGAGGTAAAAAATGTCCAACCAAAATTATATAAAAACATTACTGGAATAATACTGCTTAAACTACCTAATTTAAATAGCTTGCCAATATTAATAATACTTTGCTTAAATTCAATTTGTTTATTTACTTTAGTGGCAAGTGTTTCGGGTAAATTACGCCAAATTAAGAAGCAATTAATTAAACTTAAAATACCTGCAAACCAAAATGGCGTAGCTGCATTAAATTTAGAGTAAATGGATGGATTAGATAAAATACCACCTATAGCAGGCCCAAATACAAACCCCACGCCAATAGATACACCAATTAATCCAAAATTACGAGCTCGGTGTTCTGGCTTACTCACATCAGCAATGACAGCTTGTGCTGTTGAAATATTTCCACCTGATATGCCATCAATAATACGAGCAATAAATAAGCCGATAATACTTTGTTGTAGTATTGAAGTTCCAAAGTAAAAATATGCCAAAGAAGTACCTAAAATAGATACCAAAAGAACCTTACGACGCCCTATATTATCTGAAATTTGTCCAAGTATTGGACTAAAGATAAATTGCATGAGTGGATAACTTGCCAATAACCAACCAGATAAAATATATGCTTGATCTTGCGTCCAGTTATTAGGAATAATATAAAACTCTGAACCATGTGTAACTAAAAGAGGAAATACAGGAATTAATACGCCTATTCCAAGCATATCAATGAAAATTGTAATAAAAACAGTAATTAAAATCTTTTTTGAATTATTCATAATATATAAATGGTTATTACATCCATAAAAGTATGACTATAAAATTAAATAAATTTAGAAATACTAGCAAAAAATCGTAGAAACTTATTCAAGCTAAAAAGATATTTAAATGGTATTTATCGCCATCATAAATGATAAAACCATAATGATAACTATTGAAGCCCCAAATAATTTTTTAGCCCATACCTCATCATTTTTTGCTGAAAATCCTTTTATCGCAAGAATAATCCACCAAATACTAACAATAATACTAGCCGCTAAATAATATATCCCTGCATAATTCCAAAAATACAACTGAGTAGAAACTAGTAAAAATAAGATAGTATGAATTAAAATGCTAATCTTAGCTCGCATAGCACCTTTTTTTATTGGTAGTACTGGAATATTTGCCGCTTTATAATCTTTAAATCTAAAAATAGCAATGGCATATGAATGTGGCATTTGCCAAATTGTCAGGATTAGAAATAGAATAACTGCTCCCGCGTCAATACTATTGCGAACCGCACAATAACCAACTAAAGGTGGAATAGCTCCAGAAACACTACCAACCAAAGTTCCATAAACAGAATTTCGTTTAAAAGCTAAGGTATATACAATCACGTAAAAAAATAATCCAATAAGCGCAATCTCTAATGTCAGAGCATTCGCACGATATAATAAAGCAGAGCCAATAAGCATAAGTACTACACCGTAAAAAAATGCAACTTTTTTACTCAATAGACCATGTACCATTACTCGATTTTTAGTTCGTTCCATTAAACGATCTATATCTCGGTCAATTATATTATTAAAAACACAGCCACTAGCAATAACCAATGCTATTCCTAATAAGGTAGTAGCAAATAATAACCAATCAGTATAGTTATTTGATGCTAAGAAAAACCCACCTGCTACAGTAACAATATTGCCAAAAATAATCCCTGGCTTAGTAATTGAAATATACTTTTTTATCAATTTATTTGCCCTTAATTTCCATATAATTTTATTTGATAAAGTTTTTAAAATATTCTTAATAAAAAACATTTTAAAAACTTAATACATTTATAAATACTAAAATACAAAAATGGCTAATCTAGAGAATTTAAACTATCTAGATTAGCCATAATTTTAATAATACCAAGAATTAATGAGTCATTCCAGGCATCATATTTTCATGCAGATTCCACATAATCCAAATTGTACCGATTACTAAAATCAATACAACGAGAATTGTAAAAATGAATGATAATGTTTTGCTATATTCTTCACCTTTAAAACTTAAATGTAAGAAATAAACTACTTGAACTAACAATTGTAATACGGCAATAGCCATAACTGTTAATACTAGATTATCAAAATCCATTGCATGATGAACTACTAAGTAATATGGAATTACTGTTAGTATAATCGATAGAATAAAGCCTACGATATATGATTTTACAGAACCATGGCTACTATCGTGATGATTGTTACTCATGTTACATCACTCCTATCAAGTAAACAACTGTAAATACAAAAATCCAAACGATATCCAAGAAATGCCAGAACAAACTTAAACAAGCAAGCTTGCGGTTTACCATTGGAGTTAAACCAAATTTAACAACTTGAATCATTAATAATGACATCCAAATCAAACCACTCGTCACATGTAAACCATGCGTACCAACTAAGGCAAAGAATGATGATAAGAATGCACTACGGCTTGGACCATTACCTTCAGCAATTAGATGATGGAATTCATTAATTTCCATTGCGATAAATCCCACACCTAATAAGAATGTAACTAATAACCAACCCATTACTTGGCATTTTTTACCTTTATTTACAGCAAGCATTGCTAAGCCATAAGTAAAGCTACTAATTAAAAGTAAAAATGTTTCAACCATAACATAGTTAAGGTCAAACAGTTCTTTTCCTGTAGGTCCACCAAATACATGGGTATGTAATACTGCATAAGATGCAAATAAGCATGAGAACAAAATGCAGTCACTCATAATGTAAACCCAGAAGCCAAACAATACCTTAGATGTTGCCTCTGCTTCATGATCATGATGATGATCGTCGTGATGATTAACAGAATGTGCTGTCATTATGCCTTCTCCCTACGTAAAGCAAGTTCATTTTCTACTCGTTCAACTTCTTTAGCTGGAACCCAGTAATCAATATCTTGGTCAAATGCTCTTGCAACGATAGCAGCAAAAATACCTATACCACTTGCAATAACTAACCACCACATATACCAAATTAAACCAAATCCAAATAAGAAGCCAAATGCACCAATAAT
>JAQUVM010000145.1 GCA_028693355.1 Burkholderiales bacterium | reverse complement strand
TTGATCATCTAATGTTAACCAACCAATATCACCATCAACTTTTTTATTACTTCCAGCTTGACTATATTTTGCCACTGCAGAATTCCAAGTAATAGTTCCTGCTTTTAGCTGTGATAATATGGTATTCATTGTTTTAACAGTCACAGGATTAGTATCATTATCTTTAAATGGAATAAAAATTTGTGCAATATTTACAGTCTCTGGATTGACAAATTTAGTCTTATTAGCTCTGAAAAATGTATTAATTTCATTTTCAGTTGGATTTATTCCAGCAGCTTTAATTTCATCACCCTTAACTTGTTCGATGTACTTTTCAATTATATATTGAGTTTTTAATAAATCCCTATAAGTTTCTACAGAGCCTATTGACTTTTTAACAACTGACTCAAACTCTTCATCAGTCATCGATCTATTAATACTTTGTTCATAACTTGTCTTTTGTTGAAGATATAATTGATTAATTGTTGCTGCATCCGCACTTACACCATCTCGTGTTGCAGCTGATATAAATAGTTTATTATTAATAATTGTATCTAATACTTGTTTCTTAGCTGTAGTTTCATCAAGACCTTGTTTTTTTGCTAAATCTGCAACCTGTGCGTATTGAGCATCTAGTTCATCCATTGTAACAGCCACAGTCTGTCCATTAAACTTAATAATTGCAGCCGGTTTACCAAAGCTGCCAGCAAATAAGGATGATGAGAACAATAATGTAACAATCATAACAATTGCTATTCGTTTAAATTTTAATTTATGCATACCAAAAAATAACTCCTATTCGATTTAATTTAATTTGCTTCTATATGTATTCTTTTGCCAATGGCAAATGCCATATCTTCTTTTTTAATAATATCACTAGTTTTTAAATACAAGCCTTCACCTTCCATAACTTTCATTAATGCTTGGAGCGTTTTAGTAGATCTAATGCCGGCTCTTGTAACAAAAGCCATACATCTTTTTCCACTAATACTACCACTATTCTTTAAGAAACTATTTACATTTTCTGGAATTTTTCCACCAAATGTTGTGATAGACTCGGTCCCCACAATAAGATAATCATAAAAGGATACAATTTTAGCTCCCTCAAGTTTAATATCAACAAGATCAACCATATGATTTTGTTGTTCAATACCTTTGGCAAGAGCAGTAGCAATTTTTTTTATTGAAGCACTATCTTTACCTTTTGCAGCATATAATATACAAACTCTTATAACATTCACTCCTTTTAGACATAAACCGACCGCAAGGACTGCGGTCGGACTATTATTTAATTATCAGTTTTAATAAGTCCTGATTATTTAGCAGGAGAATCAGTCCACCAGGTTTGACTTTGTTGAACTTGATTACTATCTACTGAATTCAGTAACTTAGCATCAGATGGAGCTTTATTACCTAGAGCTATAAACACTGCAATTATCATAAACGCAGCCCCAAGAATGGCAGTTGCCCTTGTTACAACACTACTTGTGTGCGACCCAAAGGAAGCCTGAGCAGCACCACCAAAGGCACCACCTAATCCATCACTTTGTTCATCTTGAATTGCTACCATGAAAACTAACAATATGCTAACGACGATAAAAACAACCGTCAATATAGTACTTAAAACACCCATTTAACTTCTCCGAATATTTTTCTACTTATCAAAAGCTACGATTGGTAAGAAATTTGCTACTGAAAGAGATGCTCCACCAACTAGTGCACCATCAATATTTTCCTTAGCCATTAATTCTTTAACATTTGAAGCCTTTACTGAACCACCATACTGTATAATTGTCTCTTCTGCAACTGTTTTGTTGAAAAGTTTTTCAATTTTACTTCTAACTAATGCATGTGCATCATCAGCATCTTCAGGTGAAGCTGTCTTACCGGTACCAATTGCCCATACAGGCTCATAAGCTAAAGTAATTTTTGACATTTGATCAGCTGAAACAGATTTTAAACCTTCATTTACTTGTGTTGTAAGAACTTCTTCTAATTTTCCACTTTCTCTTTCTTCAAGAGTCTCGCCGATACATAGAATAACATCCATACCTTCTTCAAGTGCCAATAAAACCTTTCTATTTATAAGCTCATTAGATTCACCATAAATTGCTCTTCTTTCACTATGACCTAGAATAACAGTATTAACACCTAAATCTTTTAGCATTAAAGGAGATACTTCACCAGTATATGCACCACTTGTATGATCATTCATGTTTTGAGCAGCCACAATAATATCACTATCTTTAAGGACTTCTGCGACTGCAGGAATTGTTACATAATTAGGTGCTACCATAACTTTTGCATTACAACCTTTAACTGCTTCAGCTAATTCTTTTGCTAACTTAACACCTTCACTAGGAGTTAAATTCATTTTCCAGTTACCTGCAATATAAGTTCTTCTCATTTTTCTCTCCAAAGCCTTAATACCTGGCAATGTTTTACCTTCTAGAAATTCTAGAGAAGCACCACCACCAGTTGATACATGACTTACTTTATCTGCTAATTTAAATTTATTGATTGCGGCAACACTATCACCACCACCAACAACAGTGATTCCATTACATTCAGCTAATGCTAAAGCAACCTTCTTAGTTCCTTCTGCAAATGCATCAAATTCAAAAACACCCATTGGGCCATTCCAAACAACACTTTTTGCAAATTTTAATTCAGCAACAATAGCAGCTATTGTTTTTGGACCAATATCCATACCAATTAAATCACCTTCAATGCCTGCCCCATCAACAGCAACAGGAGTCGCATCTTCAGCAAAAGTAGCAGCACAAACATGATCTAGAGGAAGAATTACTTTAACACCTCGTTCTTTTGCTTTTTCCAAGAAGGATTTAGCCGTATCTAAGTAATCTTCTTCTAATAAAGATTTACCTATATTATATCCTTGAACTTTTAAGAAGGTATATGCCATACCACCACCAATTACGATAGTATTACAAGTCTTTGATAAACTTTCTAATACTGTAATTTTTGAAGAAACTTTAGAACCACCGATAATAGCTACAAATGGTTTTTCAGGATTAGATAAAAGAGGATCCATGAATTTTACTTCTTTTTCAATTAAAAGTCCTGCATAAGAAGGTAGGAAATGTGAAATTCCTTCTGTAGATGCATGTGCTCTATGAGCTGTGCCAAATGCATCATTTACATAAATATCACCATAGGAGG
>JAQUVM010000144.1 GCA_028693355.1 Burkholderiales bacterium | reverse complement strand
CATTTATTGAGTTTTACTTAGTAATAACGCCAAATCACCATAAGGTTGTGCAGTGGTATAGGATAATTTTAACTGGGTTTATTCCTGCATACATTATATACAAGGTTAAATTTTTAGGTATTGATTTGTATTCTGCAGATATTTTAGTATTCGTAATACTTCCAGTTTGTCAAATTGGTATGGCAGTTGTTAATGCACTATCTGATGAATACGATGATTTTAATGACATTTCATTTTTAGATAATAGGTAATAAATATTTATGTCGGTAATGAATAACATTACTTAACTATTGTTGCAAATATGTTATAATTTGTCTGAATTGTTTTAATCATGTTGTAATTTATAACTAATTTTAAAATTTAAGTAACAAAAAAGGAAGTTTATGAAGAAGATTTTATGTTCATTATTAACAGGTTTAAGCGTTGCAAGTTTTGCAACTGTGGGAGATATTCCAGCTCACAAAGTAGCTGCTAGCATTACAAACGATGATATTAATCAAGATAGTTATGACCATCGATTTTATACTATTATTATTAATAAAAGTGCTTATTCTATAGACATCTACACTAAAAATTCGTTATATTGGGATAATTGGGGTTGGGGTGATAATGAAGGTGGTAAGAAGCTTACTGTTCCTTCTAATGGTATTCGGACTTATACTGGTGGGACAACTAATATGTCGCCGCATGTTTGGTCAGATATGCCAAGAATCCAACATGAATGGTGGTTTGATAAAGGCGGTACCAAGTGGGAACAAAGTTATAGTGAGCAATGGTTAGCTTATGCTGATACCAGCATTGGTAACATTACAAGATTAGTGGCTGGGAATGATTGGTCTAGTGCTTATGATTTTGCTTCTTTTATATATAAAAGCATCTTCAATAGTTATTTGACTGGTTTTGTAAGTCCGGATCAAAGAACGGCATTTCAAAATTTTGCACAAGGTTATTATGGAAGTAGCCAGTTGCCAGATAATCGAACCTATCAGGATTTCCTTACTTACGATGGTCAGCGCGCAAGACTTAAATTAAGAAACAACTCTGCTGTAATTTATACAGTGAATTCTACTATGACGCAAATGACAGCAGAATGTTATGCATTACCGTTTAATGTAGAAAAGGATATACATAATCCAGCGATGTTCCGTCAAGGCCCAAATTTATGTCCTAACGTGAAGCCTATTAATATTTAAATGATTTTATAGGTCACACTTAGATTAATAGACGCCTTTATAGTCTATTCTACTAGCCCCTGATTTTTTCAGGGGCTTTTTTATTGGAAAAGGTAATTATTATGAGTAATTTTTTTGAAGAACTGGGTAAAAAGGTGGTTGATGAGTTAGCTCATGCAGCGGTTGAAGTGGTGAAAGATAGTGTTAATAAAGGTGCAGAAGCTCTCAATGATGCATTGAAAGATAAAACACCTTTGCCACCACCACCGTCAATTTTAAAAAATGAGGTAAAACATGAAAATTAGCCAAAATGAAAAAGTGTTATTAAAATCAATTGAAACATTATCTTTGGTAGCGTATAAGCCACACCCGAATGATAACCCAACAATTGGGTATGGTTGTACCAAATATGCTGATGGTAGTTTGGTGAAATTGGGTGACAAAATTACAAAAGAATGAGCTGAAAAGCTGTTTGATGACATCATTGTTAAATATGAAAAAATTGTCAATGATACTATCAAACAACCAATGACTCAAAATGAATTTGATGCATTTGTAAGTGTTGCATACAACGCAGGCACAACAGCATTTCAAAATTCAAAAATGGCAAAAGCATTTAATGAAAATGATAGACATACTTGTTTAGGTTAGTTTGTTGATTCTTTTGTTACGTGTGGTGGTGTTTTATTAAATGGTCTTATTGAGCGCAGATTATCTGAGCTAAGAACATTTAGTCATAATATTTATAAAAAGTGGTAATTTTAAAAGGGTTTAATATGTGCGGTAGTAATAGGTTTTATGAAACCCCTTATTGGGTACAATTTCAACCAAAATTTAATTTTAGAAAGGTATAAGATATGTGTAATACATTTGTTGTTAAAGCTAAGAATGGCAAAAAGGTAGTCGGTAGTGATATGCAATATGGCAACATGGTTGGTAATATATTAGGTAGAATGCTTAAAGGTATCTCGCTTAATGGTATTACTTCAACTATTGATTTTAATGCATTTTTTAGTGATTTTAATATTGCAGGCAAACATGTAAGAACTGTATCTATGGGTTATAGTGAATATTTGGTAGCTCGACAATGGTTCAGAGATACATCGTTTAATAACGCATTAACAACCAAAGATAATCAAATTAGCGGATTGTCGCTGCTTCAATTTATTTTAGGTAACGCTAAAAGTATTGATGAAACTAAGAAGTTATTAGAAGGTAAGCAATTAACATTACCGCTAGAAATTCTTAATCAATTTGGTACTGTTCAGATTTTCTTGTATGACATTGCTAAAGATAAATCAGTGGTGATTAATTTCGTTGAAAAAGATGGTAAACAAGGTATTGCTAAATATACTGAGTTACCTGGTCATGTAATTACTAATATGCCAGATGCAGAATACCATATTAAAAATCTTGGTGCATTTGTTAATTATGCTGATTCTGTTGAAAGTGTTACTAAAGTAAAAGAAATTAATGGTTATCCTGTTGAGTTTACTGGTCTTGGTAATGCGTGGAAAGGTATCCCAAGCTCTGCTACTCCAGAAGATAGATTTGTAAGCTTAAACCTTCATTTAGATGCAGCATTAAAACATTCTCAACCTAAAGATTCTAAAGAAGCATTACTTTTAGTATCTAAGGTATTAGAAAAACATACCGTTATTGAAGGTACAGTTTGTCATAGTACAATTACAGGTAAGTCATGGGATAAAACCCAATGGTTAATAATGATTGATTTAGAGACAGGCACTACATATCGCAAAATGTGTGATTCATTTAACTATGAAATTGTAGATTTCCCTACTATCAATATCAAAAACTCAGTAGAACCTGAAGCATTGGGTGCTATGTAGTCATGTCAAACAAAGTGAGATTTCAAATCTCACTTTTCCACCCCAAGTATTTTATACAAATACTTTTCAATAGATAATCCCTCACTTGTAGCTTTTTCTTTAAGCATAGATGCAAGCTCTTTTGATATACGGATACTCGTTCTAGTTT
>JAQUVM010000143.1 GCA_028693355.1 Burkholderiales bacterium | reverse complement strand
CCCATCTTGGCTAGAATGCTCCTTGGCAAAAGCTGCAGCAGCTTTAATTTTTACAAATCCAAAATTTGCTCCAAAACTTGTGGATGTATCTAGTGATGAACTATCACTTTGATCGCTTGATGAGCCGGTTATTGAAGCAGTAGAAGAAACAGAGGTTGCTGTCATGTTTACCGGCAAATAGCTTTTTCCATTACCATCTACATAGAAAAAATCTTCTGTAGAGTTTGGAATTGTATCAGGGTAAATAGCGTTAGTAACAGGGTTTATCCCAGTACCAAGTCTAACATTATTAAAGCCGATAAACATATCTTTTGCAGGGTTGCCTTCTGTAGATTTATTACTGTTTAGATTATTCATATCTTCTGGTGGCACTATACTCACAAAATTTAGGTACGCTTGTTCAGAAGTGTTATATTCATTATCAGTATTTGCTTCGGTTTGTTTCTTTTGTCCATTGCTACAGCTCGCTAAAGCAAATGCAGCTGTTATAGAAACTAAAAGAATATTTTTATATAAGAAATTTGTTCTCATTTTAAGTTCTCCTTAAGATTATTAATTTATATTAGTCAAAGAGTAATTTTTTATACTTTAATAAGTGACTAATATTTATTATTAGTAAGATTTTGTATTTAAAAATTTAACTAATCAATCTTTACTAAGGAATATTTTCAAATGCTTTAACTATACAGAGATTATTCTTAAAATATGAATTAAGAACGATGTGATTTTGGAATGAACATATGATTGAAATTATTTTCTTTAAATGGATGAGTAATTTTATGCATATGTATTTGATATGTTTTAAGCAATGGTATTTATGTATTACATAACTATTTATATTTAAGCACGATATATAAATTAAGGCATAAATAATGTAATTTATTTCTAGTATATTTATTTTCGATATTGAATTAGCATGCGATAAATAATATCCAAATTCTAATGATTTTGTAAATACAGTGGTAAATACAAAATACATTAAAGCAAGTAATATATCATTTACATCATTTGTGAAACTCATCATAGCAATAATGATAACTATCATTACTGCTAGTGACTTGCTGATTTTATAGTTATTATTAATCGGTTTCATTTTATGCTTCATTGGAATTTAATTTATTTAATAATGTAGTTTACACATTTATTGAATTCTAGTCAAGCATACAAAGGTGGTTTTTTTTAATATAGGCATAAAAATCTGTTTGAATAACTGAAATATTCATATATTGCAGGGCTTACA
The DNA here is from genome assembly GCA_028693355.1 of Burkholderiales bacterium. Classification (GTDB taxonomy): domain Bacteria; phylum Pseudomonadota; class Gammaproteobacteria; order Burkholderiales; family UBA11063; genus Aquella. The sequence goes on along the minus strand of JAQUVM010000143.1, from coordinate 1,981 downwards.
GAGCTTATGTTGCTTAGTGGTATGAATATAAAAAATTCATCAATAAGGGAATAATTTTTATGCGTATTGTGTTGTAAGTAGTAAAAAGTAGGCGTCATAATTTGACGCCTACTTTTTATTTAATGACTATTGCGAACTAAGTCTTTATATGATTCAACTTTCATGGGTTTATCATAATAAAGTGCTAAGCTTTCTAGTAAGGTTTCACTTAATTGGAAATTAGTTACTAATGGAATATGAAAATCAATTGCTAAGCGGCGAATTTTAAAGCCATCACTATTTGCATCGCTACTAAATACATCACGTGGAAGATTGATAATTAAACCAACATCACGGCTAGAAATAGTTTCTTGAATATTAGGCTCTACTTGTTCAGATATTTTAAAAACAAATTTTGATTGAACTCCATTATTTACTAACATATCATGAGTAGCGCCTGTTGCAACAAATTGCCAGCCTTGCTGGCTAAGTGCTTGTACTAACGGTAATAATTTTTGCTTATATTTATCATCTACGCTTAATAAAATAGTTTTTTTATTAATTCGTTGTCCAACGCCAAGCCATGACATATAAAAAGTTTCTAACATATCGCGACCAATGCATGCAACTTCACCAGTTGATGACATTTCAACTTGGGCAACAGGATCAGAACCTTTGAAACGATTATATGAAAATACTGGAGATTTGATACCAATAATACCAGAATCTAGCGTATTATAAGTTTCAGTAATTTCTTGTCCTATAAATACTTTTGCCATAATTTCAACCATGTTTTGACCACTTATTTTTGAAATAAACGGAAATGAGCGAGAAGCTCGAACATTACATTCAATTACTTTTAAGTCATTATTTTTAGCAATAAGTTGCATATTAAATGGGCCAGAAATATTTAATGCTTTAACAATTTTACGCGCTATATCTCGAGCACGATTTACTGTTTTTAGATATAGTCTTTCTGGCGGAAATACTAGTGTGGCATCTCCTGAGTGAACACCCGCATTTTCAATATGTTCGCTAATAGAATCAATCACAATACGCCCATTTTGTGCAATACCATCTACTTCCAACTCTTTAGCATTTTCAATGAATTGTGAAATTACTACAGGGTGCTCATTTGAAATAAGCATTGCATCATTTAAGTATTGGTTAAGTGTATTATGGTCAGATACAACTTTCATTGCAGCACCTGATAATACATATGATGGACGAATTAATACAGGTAGGCTAACCTCTTTAATAAATGCTTGAATTTCTTCACTACTTGTCGCACTAATCCAACGTGGTTGGTCAATACCTAGGTTATTTAGCATTGATGAAAATTTTGCTCTATCTTCCGCTTTGTCAATATCAAGTGGAGATGTTCCAAGAATTGGATAGCCGCATTTATATAAGCTTAAAGCCAAATTATTGGCAACTTGTCCGCCAACACTTACACATACCCCTTTTACGTTTTCAAAATCAAGGATATCACAAACACGTTCTAATGTTAAAGCATCAAAATATAGGCGATCAGATTCATCATAATCTGTTGATACTGTTTCAGGATTTGAATTGATAATAATTACATGTTTACCATTTGCACGTAGTTGACGGGCTAAATTTACTGTGCACCAATCAAACTCTACTGATGATCCAATAGAGTAAGGACCAGAGCCTATAATTACATATGTATCTTTAGCTGGCACGATGTCATTATACGCACCATGATAGGTTGTGTATAAATAATTAGTTTCTGCGCTGAATTCTCCAGCCAGAGTATCAATTTGCTTCACAACTGGTTTGATATTATTTTCTAAACGATATTTACGAATTTCATCTTCTGTTTTTGCCGATAATTTTGCAAGTGTTTTATCGCTAAAGCCAAATTTTTTGGCTTCTAAGATAATATCTGGCGAGATACCATCTTTGATATTTAGTGCAATCTTAGCAATTTGTTCTATTTGTGTTAAAAACCAGTGATCAACTCTTGATAAATTATGTG
>JAQUVM010000142.1 GCA_028693355.1 Burkholderiales bacterium | reverse complement strand
TTATTATTTGGTCAGAACAATTTAGATATTAGTTCCAGAATTAGATTTGAGATGATCGAAGTTGGGAAAACGCTTTTTTTAAGCAAACCTTTTTTAGGTTATGGAATTGGAAGTTTTAGTATAGTATCAGGATTTGATGCCTACTCTCACAATAATTACATTGAGTTACTTGTGGGATTAGGTATAATTGGAATGGTTTTGTATTACAGCATGATAATATATATTATTTACAAGCTTTTTATAATTAGAAAGTTTATAGATGGAAATCCTTTATTAGCAATTCTATTATCATTGCTTGTTATAGATTATGGTTTAGTCAGTTATAATAGTCCAGTCTATCAATATATTATTGCTTTAGGGTTTATATCTATTAAGCTTTTTAAGCCGAAAAGTAAAATAGCAACAAAGAGCTCTCTTGAATAACCAGCATGAATTTCCTAAGTTATGATAGTTGACCAATTCTAAAACTGAAAGCGATGTATTTATGAGAATTGCTAAATATATTAAAAAAATTATAAAAAATCCATTCAAGTTATTTAGCTTACTTGGAGCTAGAGGTTTGATAAACTGGATATCTGATAAGTTATATCTAAAATTGGCTTATCGCGCGCGTTTAGGAAAAAAGCTAAACATTGATAATACCACGACATTTAACGAGAAGATTCAGTGGTTGAAGCTTTATGATAGAAAACCTGAATATACGTTATTAGTGGACAAGTTTGAAGTTAGACAATATATTGCAGATGAGATCGGTGAAGAATTCTTGATGCCGTTACTTGGGATATATAGCGACTTCGATGAAATAGATTTTGATGCTTTACCGAATCAGTTTGTCTTGAAATGCACTCATGATTCAGGTGGTCTTGTCATATGTAAGGATAAAAGCAATCTTGATAAACACGCTGCAAAAGGAAAGATAAATAAGTGTCTAGCTAGAAACTATTATTATCATGCCAGAGAATGGCCCTACAAGAATGTTAAACCCAGAATAATCTGTGAGCAGTATATGGTTGATGAGTCAGGGGTGGAACTTAAAGATTATAAGGTATTTTGTTTTAATGGCGAACCAAGATTAATACAAGTAGATTTTAATCGATTCACTAAACACAAGAGAAATTTGTATGATACAGAGTGGAACTTTTTGCCTTTTTCAATTCAATACCCAAATGATGAAAAAGCAAATATTCAAAGGCCAGGACGGCTAGCAGAAATGCTGGATTTATCAAAGATATTAGCAAAAGATTATCCTCATATTAGGGTTGATATGTACTCAATAAAGAATCAAGTTTATTTTGGAGAGTTAACTTTTTACCATGGTTCAGGTTTTGAAGAATTTACCCCTGAATCATATGATGAATTGCTAGGAAGTTGGATAACGCTCCCGAAAAAGCAGAGCTAGATAAATAACGGAGGATACAATCAATGCATTTGTTAATCGGAGGCGACTTGGTTCCAACCCAATCAAACCAAAGGCTTTTTATAGATGCTGACGTTACCTCATTACTTGGTGAAGAGTTGCTTTCTATATGGAAGGATGCAGATTTACGCATTTTTAACTTGGAGGCTCCGCTGCTTGATCAAGAGAACCCCATTGTTAAATGTGGACCGAATCTAATAGCACCGACCAGCACAATAAATGGAATCAAACAACTTCACCCTGATTTAATTACCTTAGCCAATAATCATATTCTAGACCACGGAGCTCAGGGGTTGGATTCTACCATTAAGGTTTTAAATGAAAATGGAATAGAATACGTGGGTGCTGGTGCCAATCTGAAAGAAGCTGTAAGTCCGTATATGTTTGAAAGAAACGGATTGCGTACAGGTATCTATGCATGTGCAGAGCATGAGTTTACCATTGCTGCTGAAAATACATCAGGAGCTAATCCCTTTGATCCGCTGGAGAGTTTGGACCACATAATGGATTTAAAAAGCAATTGCGAGTACGTAATCGTGCTTTACCACGGCGGCAAAGAACATTATCGTTATCCCAGTCCCTATTTGCAGAAAGTTTGCCGGAAGATGATAGATAAAGGAGCAGATTTAGTGGTGTGTCAGCACAGCCACTGCATTGGTGCTACTGAAAACTACAGTGATGGCACGATAGTTTATGGGCAAGGAAACTTTTTGTTTGATCATTCGGAAAGTGAGTTTTGGCAGACATCATTGCTTCTTGATGTAACAGTTGCAGACCGGAGCATGTCAAGCATGTCAGTAGAGTATATTCCAATAGTTAAACACAGCAATGTTATCAGGCTAGCAGATAACCAGCAATCTGAGGAAATCTTGCAGGGCTTTAACGACAGATCAAGGCAAATTTTAGATGAGGGCTTTGTTCAGCAGGAATATGGTAAATATGCTGCCCAGATGCTGAACGGGTATTTGGAAACATTTCATGGCAGACATATTATTTCACGTATACAAAACAAGCTGTTCAACCATAAAAGAATGAAACTAATATACTCCGACAACGATTTAATAACCATACAAAATATACTGGAATGTGAAGCTCATAGGGAGTTAATGCTGGCTGGTTTAAAGCTTATCCAACTAAAATCACTAGCGTTGCATAAAAATATTGATCATTTGTCAAATGGTATAAACCGCTGAAAAACGGCGAATAGCATAGAAAAATAAGTAAAAATCCCTTATAATAGAGTTACACGGTAATCCTTGCCGCAAATCTCTAAGATAAGGGAAATCAAAAATGCAGGACAAGGATAACACGAAAACCACATTTATTCAATTGTTTGATCCAATTTTTAAGTCTTATCTTTTCAACCAAATTAAAGACCGTTACAATGTCGACAAATATGTTAAGAAACTAAATTTAAAGTGCTTCCTGCAACTCATGGCTTGCGCTCAAATTTTCCAGTTTCGTGGTTTAAGCAGCATCAGTGACAGTCTTAAAGAGGATGCATTCGCTACTCAAGTTGGCATTGAATCCATAAGTGCCTCTCAGCTTTCGCGTAGATTAAGGGAGCTGCCAACAATCTTGTTCCGAGAACTTTTTAGCATTCTTAAGGTGGAGACCATCAAACATCTTGGGCCTTCAACCGCCCAGCAAATAGGCAATCTTTACTTGATTGACTCTTCCACCATTAGCTTGTGTTTGAGCCGTTATTCGTGGGCGAGTTTCCGCAAAATCAAAGCCGGAGTTAAACTTCATTTGCGACTTAAATTCCTAGAAGAAGGATTAGTCATCCCAGATGAAGCCATCATCACT
>JAQUVM010000050.1 GCA_028693355.1 Burkholderiales bacterium | reverse complement strand
AGATATGGAAACAAATAAAACTAAATACCTAGCGGAGAAAGTAAGAGACCGAATTAAAATTAATATAAACACAGTTAAAAATGAATATACTAATCTTCATACGTTTAGTTCACTAGCATGGTATAAGAATGAATCAAGTGAATTAGAGAATATAGCTAAAGATAGATGTAAAGCGGTTTATTGGGATGGCAAGACATTTGAAGGTAAGTGTGGACATGATTCTTTTATAATACCTAATGTAAGTGATTGTCAAAGTCCAATTGAAATTCATGGACACCGTATTTATTGTCCAGTATTAAACTTTCATAATGTAGATAAATTCGCAGAAGGAAGCGCTGGAAGTGATGCTTCTAAATCAGCAACTGATGGTATGCTTGAAGCTTGGTCTGGTATTCATGGTTGGGCTTATCCTGGTCCATCTTTTATTGCAGCGGAGTACGATAATAGCAAAGATAGTAAAGGTTCTCATGCTTATTCTGATTTTGATGCAGCACGTTTTAAAACAATGGGTTTAGAAGGTGATAATATGTTTTTTAATGAACAATCTCATAAAAAATGCTTTGATAGAAATATCAGGAGTGCATCGGATGAAATCTCTTACCTGAGAACAATGGTATTTGACCGAACATCTTATAATTCTTTATTTATGTTGAAAGCCATTTCGTCATATCCAGATGATGGCAGTAACATAATGGGTAGGCTGCCATGCCCTCTTGGTATAAAAGATGAAGTTTGGTGGAGTGATGGAAAGCAATTACGTTGGGATAGCCCTGATGTGAAACAGTTAAAATCTATTCAGAGAACTTATGTAGATGTTAAAGATAAAAAAACTGATAGGGAATTTATGATCCCTGTGATAACTAAATACGATTCTCACTATATTTGGAATGATAAATCCTTTAGCTATTTTACTACTTTAGGTTGTACTACTTCTGATTGTGTAGTTCTTGATATGGGTGGTTTAGATAAAAGTAATGATAATCCACAAAGACAATCTGTTATAACTTGGTTAGACAATAATTTAGATATAACTTATGATAAGTATGCTTTATATGCGCAAAATATAGGTGATTATACAGATAAAAATAATCTAGTTAATGGTAAACCAGTTTTGTTAAACGGAGAATTTGCTAGAAGAGTACATGAAGGAAAAAATAATAATAAATATGCTGCATTTGTACTAAATAAAACTGGTTTTGATATCCAATCATACCCAACAGGAGATTGGCAAACTAAGTGTAATGGTATTAGTTTTAACAAAGGAGCAGTAGCTTCAGCTATCATTTGCAATATGAAAAAAAAAGGAGGAGTTGATGGGAAAGAGATGTCGAATACTTCATTAAACTGGGTACGAGATTGTTTACCTGGTAGCCCAATTGATGTGGATTTAAATGGTAATTTAATTTGTCGTTATCCCAGAGGTAATTAAATAAAAATAGTGCCATAAATATGGCACTATTTTTTTATAGATTGATTATTAATCTATAAAAGATATATAAGAAATTAATTAAGCAAAATTTTTGCTTGCAAATTCCCAATTTACTAGCTTCCAAAAAGCATCCATGTAATTAGGACGGCTATTGCGGTAGTCAATATAGTAAGCATGTTCCCAAACATCACATGTTAATAATGCTTTATTTTCAGTTGTTAATGGAGTTGCTGCATTAGATGTAGATACTAATTCTAATTCGCCAGCTGGAGTTTTTACTAACCATCCCCAACCTGAACCAAAAGTACCAACACATGTTGCAGTAAATTGTTTTTTAAACTCTTCGAAAGAACCAAATTTTTTAATAATAGCATCTTTTAGTGCGCCTGTTGGCTCGCTACCACCTTGTGGAGATAGGCAATGCCAGTAAAACGTATGGTTCCAAACTTGTGCTGCATTATTAAATAAACCACCAGAAGATTTTTTTGTAATTTCTTCCAGAGACATATTTTCAAATTCAGTACCTTTGATTAGGTTATTTAAATTTGTAATATAAGTTTGGTGATGTTTACCATAATGAAATTCAAGAGTTTCTTTTGAAATATGAGGAGCTAAAGCATCCATTGCATAAGGTAATTGAGGTAGAGTATGTTCCATAGTGTTTTCCTTTCAGACTATAAATTTCTAAACTTAGGTAATAGTTTATCATATAACAAGGTCTTTTGACTTGTGAAATTTTTTCAAATACTACATGAAAGTTCTTTTATCTGATAAAATTCGTGAGCTTTAATATTAGGGGTATATTATGAAGAAAAAAGCTATTTATGCTGGTAGCTTTGATCCAGTTACTAACGGACATCTTTGGTTAATTGATAAAGCGGCAAATTTATTTGATGAGTTAATAGTTGCAATAGGTGATAATCCAAATAAGAGTTATTATTTTAGTTTAGCGGCTCGAGAGCGCATGCTTAGAGATTTGCTTGGGAAATATAAAAATATAAGAATTTCTTCATTTAGTGGAGAGTTTTTGGTTCACTATGCTGATGATGTTAATGTAAATTATATTGTTAGGGGAATTAGAAATAATACAGATTTTGATTTTGAGAAAATGCTGCATTCGATAAATAGTGATATTAGTAGCGATATTGAAACTGTATATTTTATTCCACCGATTGAGCTAAGTGAAATTTCATCTAGTTTAGTGAAAGGGTTTATTGGCACCAAACGTTGGCAAGAGGTTGTAGCAAAGTATGTGCCAGAGACAGTTGTAAATAGTTTTATAAAAGAATTAGAGAGTAAATAAAGTTGAATATAGAGATTAATGAAAATATTTTAAAAAATTGTTTAATTTTATGGGATGAGGTGAGCAAATTTGAACAGCCATCTGATGTATTATTATCAAAACATTTTGCTAATAATCGTAAATTAAAACCATTTGAACGAAATGCAATAGCAGAAACTATTTATACTATATTGCGTAATTTTTATAAATTATCAGATATAGGTTTAATAAATATAGCACAAGATTTGATTATCTATACGTGGATACGATTATTATATGTACCACTCAAAGACTTAGATAAATTAAATAAAATTAAGTTCGCCCATATTAGTAAGCTACCAAAGTTAAATGATAATATTTTAGAATTACCTGATTGGATTTTACAAAAGATTTCTCGCTATATGAATAGTGCTGAAATAAAAGAACTTGATAATGCTATGAGTAGTTTAGCTCCTTTAACATTACGTGTTAACACTGTAAAAATTAACCGTGCTGATTTATTGAGTAAATTTGCAGAACTTAAGATTGAAGCATTTTCAACTAAATTTTCACCATATGCTATTACATTAAGTAATAAATCATCTTTAATGAAAAATAAATTATTTTTAGATGGCTATTTTGAAGTGCAAGATGAGGCAAGTCAATTAGCGACGTTATTATTAGATGCAAAACGTAGTGAGATGGTAGTTGATTTTTGTGCTGGAAGTGGTGGAAAAACCCTGATGTTAGGTATGATGATGAGAAATAGTGGAAGACTATATGCATTTGATGTCAATGAACGTCGCTTAGGTAATATGAGACCTAGGTTAGCTAGATCAGGGTTATCAAATGTTTACGCTCAAGTTATAAGTAATGAAAATGATACAAAAATAAAACGTTTAGCTGGGAAAGTTGATAAAGTTTTTATTGATGCACCTTGTTTAGGGCTTGGAACTATTCGTCGTAATCCAGATTTAAAGATGCGTCAGCAAGAAACAAGCATTGATGAAATGAATCAAACACAATTAGCAATTTTACAATCTGCATCAAGATTATTGAAACCTAAAGGACTTTTAGTTTATGCAACTTGTAGCATCTTACATGAAGAAAATCGCGATGTTATTGACAAGTTTTTATTAGAAAATCAAGGTTTTGAAATAGTAAAAATATCTGAACAGTTACAGATTAATGATTTAAAACTAAATGATGATAGGTATTTAGAGCTATTTCCCCATATTCACGGGACAGATGGTTTTTTTGCTTGTGTCTTGCGTAAAGTTTAATAAAAATGCTGGTTTCTATAACCAGCATTTTATATGTTTGTTACCTTGTTTTAAGTATGCTTATGTTTAAACATTATTTTAAATAGTATAGCAACAACTATAAATGTAATTGAACAAACTAACCAGATGCTACTCCAGTTTGTTGCGTTATTTTCTGATGTATAGTAATCTACTAGATAACCGCTTAGATGACTACCAAAGAAAAATCCAAAACCATTTACTAATGTTAAAAATATTCCTTGAGCACTAGCTCTTGTTTTTTCTGTTGCTACATTATTAATATATATAGAGCCCGAGATATTAAAAAAGTCAAAAGCGCAACCATAAGCAATCATTGATAAGATAATAAATATCATACCTATAGACTCTGGTGTTCCAATCGCTAAAAATCCAAAACGAACTACCCAAGCAAACATACTAATTAACATAACAGTTTTAATTCCATACTTTTTTAAGAAAAATGGAATTGCAACTATAAATGCAGTTTCAGAAATTGTTGCTATTGATGCAATAATAGCTGGATATTGGGTTACAAATGTATCTTTATATTTTGCAATGTGATCAAAAGAATGTAGGAAAACGTCTGTCCATATATTTGATGTTTGTGATGCCATACCTAATATCATAGCAAATATCATAAATATAAGAATATTCTTATCTTTAAATAATGACAGTGCATCTAGTCCCAAAGCCTCACTAAGAGTTTTTTTCTGATTTGATTTAACTGGTGGACATTTAGGTAGTGTAAATGAATAAATTGCGAGTATTAACTGAGCTGCAGCTCCAATGTGAAGTTGTAATGGACTTAATTCTAAATGAGAGAGGCTAATAGTCCACATCGCAACTATAAATCCTACTGTTCCCCAAACTCTAATTTTAGGAAACTCAGTGGTACAGTTTATATTATTTCTAGTTAACACATCATAGCATATAGAGTAGCCAAGCGGTATAGTTGGCATATAACACATCATATTGATTAACATAAACCAAAACATCTGATCTTTATTTGTAATGAATGATACTTTGAATAAAAGAATTGATCCGCATAAGTGTAGTATTGCATATAAACGCTCTTTATTGATCCATTTATCTGCAATTGCACCTACTATACTAGGAGTAATAATAGATGCTATTCCTAAGGTACTATATACGGCACCTATTTCTGACCCACTAAAGTGTAACTTATGAAAAGCGTATGATCCAAAAGTGATTAACCATGAACCCCATAGGAAAAACTGTAAAAATTGCATTATTTTGAAGCGTAAATTGATGGACATCTTATACCTGTATAATTATAAATATGTTAAAAAATATTATCGCATTATATCAAAAAGTTTATATAGTACATTCTTAAGACTATATGATTACTCTATATTTATTCAATTTTTATTGATAAATGTTGCATTAAAACTCAATTAAAAATAAAAATGTAATTATCTTTTAGAAAAAGAGGGGATTTAATATATATTGTTTAGTTTTGTTTATTGATTATGTTAGAATCCCAATCGTGTTTTAATTTTAATAGGAAGTTTAAATGTCTGGCTTAGCTATACAGGGTTTATGCGGTTTTATATTTTTAATAGCAATTGCCTTTATCTTTTCGGAGAATCGTAAAGCAATCAATTGGAGGCTTGTTTTATCTGCATTTATATTGCAAAATATTTTATTCCTTTTAATCAAACACGTACCTGCAGTTAGTGGGTTATTACAACTAATCTCTGCTGGTTTATTAAAGTTTATGGATTATGCTGGAGAGGGCTCTGAATTTGTTTTTGGTAGCCTTGTGGATATGAAACAACATGGTTTTGTATTTGCTTTAGTTGTAGTGCCGACTATTGTATTTTTTGGCTCTGTAATTTCATTATTTTATTTTTTTGGAATTATGCAAAGAGTTATTATGGTTTTAGCTTTTTTACTCAGAAAAACATTAAAATTATCTGGCGTAGAAAGCTTAGTAGTTATATCTGATATTTTTCTAGGACAATCAGAGGGACCGATGGTTATTGGCCCTTATGTATCAAAGATGACACGTTCTGAGTTAGCTTGTGCTTTTGTTGCGGGTTTAGCTAATCTATCAGGTTCTACGCTTGGAATTTATTTGAGTTTCTTAGGTGGTGGAGACCATGCACAGGAGATGTTATTTGCTCAGTCATTATTAACTGCAACTTTTATGAATGCAGCATCAGCTATAGTATTTGCCAAGATTATTTTTCCTGAAACTGAATACGATAAAATTATGGATGCAAAAGATGTTAAAGCTGATGCAATGCAGGCAAATAGTGCCATTGATGCTGTGATGCATGGTGCATTTGTGGGAATGAAGGTTGGTATTGCAATTTGTGCTGCATTATTAGCTATAATTCCATTAGTCCATGCTATTGATGGTGTCTTAATGATGGTTGGTGATCTAATAAATATTAATACGTGGATTAAAACTATGTCTAGTGGTGCTTTTGATGGATTCTCTTTGGAGTTTATCTTCGGTTTAATTTTCCGTTTCTTTGCCTTTTTTATGGGAATAGCGTGGAGTGAAACATTGCAAGTAGGTAGCCTACTTGGGCAAAAAGTTGCAATTAATGAATTTGTTGCTTATATGAGCCTAGGTAAAATGAAAGCGGCTGGTTTATTATCTGATAATGCCGTATTTATTTCTACATTTGCATTAGCGAGCTTTTCTAATTTTTCATCTATAGGTATATCTATGGGAGCATTTTCAGCTTTAGCACCAGGTCGTCAAGCTGAATTATCTAAAATGGGATTTAAGGCTCTATTTGCCGCCATTCTAGCTGGATTTATGACTGCAACTGTAGCTGGGTTTTGGAATCATGTATTTTAATATAGTATTATCTATTTACTAAAAATAGCGGCTGATATAGCCGCTATTTTTTATTAAATCTTATAGCGATTAGCACTTAAATCTAACTTTATTTCTTATCTATTAGTTATAAACAATGTTATGTATCAAATGAGGTAATTTAATTTGAAGCTATTTATATGTTGCTATGTTCAGAAATATTATTTGAACGCTATTAAAATACTTTTAGTATATTTAAGTTATAATCTGGGCTTAATTTAAAAAAATTGAAAGATAAAGAGTAATAAATGGGTTTATTAAATTTTACTAACTTTGATTACGTGGCAATGACATTTGTTTTTGGAGCGCTAGCGGCAATTAGCTACTTTTTTAGGCGGAAAAATCCAGATAGTAAATCATTTTTATCTGCAAATAACTATGTGATAGGCAATGGTATAGTTTTTTTAATGTTAACTTCTGTTGGTGTATTAGAATTTAGTATATTTTCTAGCTTAGGTGCTTTATACGGTATTGGTGTTAGTATTTTAATCGTAGTTGCTTATCTCTTAATAAATATATTACCTTTTGATAAATTATCAAAACTAAGATTGTCATTAAATGATTTATTATTACAAAATAAATCAACAGTAGAACAAAGAGTTTTTTATGCTGCATATAGCATATTTATGCTATTAGTTTCTGCTTTAGCTATTTTAACAGCTGTTGGGTTTTTAAAAACGTGGTTGGGGTGGGAGTTTGGTAATAGCGCATTATCACTTTTATTCGTGCTAGCTGTCTGCCTTTTAGTTGGAGGATTTGCAGCTATAATTTATAGTCAAGCAATATTTTCTATCGTAATACTAATTATACTTATAACTGCTGTCTTTTTATCTGTACATGTTATTGGTATGGAGGGTGTAATACATAATCTACAAAAAGTTGCAATTGATAATAATAATGCTAAAGATTTTTATTTTAAATTTGATGGGATTGGAATTACGCAAGTATTATTGATGTTAATCTCTATTATGGTGATATATATAGCACGACCATTAAATCTTTTGATTAGCTTAAAAAATAATAAAACATCGATATTTAGAACATCTAGCCTAATCAGAACAATAATTATTGCACTTAGCTTAGCAACTGGTGTATTAGCATTGGCTACGCCAAAATATAGTAACTTACCAGAAGGGACAAAAATTGTATCACAGCCAACTAGATTGGAAGATGGCTCTATGGGGATTACGGTAAAAGTTGTGCCTAGTGATACAGTAGCTCATGGGCATGGAATAGTTCCTCAAAGTATGGATTTTAGTGGTAGTTTTGCTGATAGATTTACAGCTTTGACGAATGATGACACATCGTATAATTATTTAGAATCTGGTTTTGCATTAATAAAACATAATATTTTATATGCTTCAATAGGCTTGCTGTTACTTGTTATACTACTTTATAAAACTATGGTAGATAGCATTTCATTTATTACTTTATTAATTATTGGGGGATTTTATGCTCCATATCATAATAAAACTGGTGAAGAGTATGAGAACCTATGGGCTAGTAGGGTATTTATGTTTACAATTTTGGCAATTTCATTGACGATTGGCTTAGTTTTTTATAAGTTTTTTGATTTTAATTACCTAAGTGGTATCATTGTGATGTTTGCAATTCCAGTATTATCTTATATATTAGGTTTACGTTTGACAATCATAACATATATTATTAATATATTATTTATTAGTTGTGGGTTATTATTGTTAGATATTAAAGGTGTTCCAAGCTTAATTCATGAATTTAACTTTACAAGTTGGTGGGATTTTGTTTTATGTTGGTCAGTTAGTTTATTTATAATAAATATAATTGCTTCAATGGTATTAAAATTAAAGAAAAGTAGTATATGACAGAAAAAGTAAAAAAAAATAAGACGATAAAAGCATGGGTACATCGTCAATTAAATGATGTTTATGTGAAAGATGCCAAGAAAGATGGTTTTCGTTCTAGAGCTGCTTATAAATTACTTGAGTTTGATGAAAATGATGGAATATTTCATAATGTAAAAAGTGTTGTAGATTTAGGATGCGCTCCTGGTAGCTGGTCTCAAATGGCAATGAGAAAAATTGGTGAGAGCGGAAAAATTGTTGGAGTTGATTTATTAGAGATGCACCCTATATATGGGGTAGAGTTTATTCAGGGTGATTTTACAGAGCAGGAAACTCTTGACAGGTTGTTACAAGCAATAGATCATAAAAAAGTTGATTTAGTTATTTCTGACATGGCACCAAATCTGAGTGGGATAAAAACTGCTGATCAGGTTCGTGGTGCTTATCTGGTTGAGTTGGTTTTAGATTTTGCCAGTGGGTATCTTAAAGTTGGTGGTAATTGTTTAATCAAAGTTTTTCATGGGTCTGAGTTTGATAGTCTTGTAAAAACTGCTCGAGAAATGTTCCAGCAAGTCCTAATACGTAAACCTGATGCATCTCGTAGTAGCAGCAGTGAGACGTATTTGCTTTGCAAACATAAGAAGCAGAATATGGTATAATCAATTTCTTGTTAAAATATACTCAAAGTAACCGTGCTAAAAGTATATAAATTTTTATTTAGGCTAGTGTATGCAAAAAGGTAATTTTCTAAAAAGTATCCTAATTTGGGGGATGATTGGTATTGGACTCTTTGTGGTGTTCAATAAATTTGGCGATACTCGTGATACTAAAAATGTAGTACCATATTCGCAGTTTATTTCTGATTTAGAAACTGGTCAGGTAAAAAGTATAGTAATAGAAGATAGTACGACTAGTCGTAGTGAATGGATTAATGGTGTTCGTAAAGATGATAGCAAGTTTACAACATTTGCCCCTTATGATCCTCAGTTGATAAATGATCTAATTAAAAATAAAGTAGATTTCCAAGCTAAGCCAAAAGAAGAATCTGTTTTGATGAATATTCTCATTTCATGGTTCCCTATGTTGCTTTTAATTTTCGTATGGATTTACTTCATGCGTGGCGCAGGTGGCAAAGGCGGCGGTGGCGGTATTGGTGGTATGTTTAGTTTTGGGCGTAGCCGTGCCAAAATGATAGATAGTAAAGATAATACTATTCGTTTTGCTGATGTAGCAGGTTGTGAAGAATCTAAAGCAGAAGTAATGGAAATAGTTGATTATCTAAAAGACTCTAGTAAATATCAAAACCTTGGTGGACGTATTCCTAAAGGTGTATTATTAAGTGGTTCACCAGGTACTGGTAAAACATTGTTAGCTAAAGCTATTGCTGGCGAAGCAAATGTACCATTTTTTAGTATTTCTGGTTCTGATTTTGTTGAAATGTTTGTAGGTGTTGGTGCTTCAAGGGTTCGTGATTTATTTGAGCAAGCTAAAAAAAATTCACCTGCAATTATTTTTATTGATGAGATTGATGCAGTCGGTCGCCAACGTGGCGCTGGAGTTGGTGGTGGTAATGATGAACGTGAGCAAACGTTAAATCAAATGTTAGTAGAGATGGATGGGTTTGATACTAATACAACGGTTATTATTATAGCTGCAACAAATCGCCCAGACGTTTTAGATCCAGCTTTAATGCGCCCAGGACGTTTTGATCGTCAGGTTGTTGTTCCATTGCCTGATATAAAAGGACGTGAGCAAATTTTAAACGTTCATATGCGTAAAGTTCCTGTTGCTAATGATGTTGAAGCTTCTATTATAGCTCGTGGTACACCTGGTTTTTCTGGTGCAGATCTAGCTAATTTGGTAAATGAAGCGGCATTGTTTGCAGCACGTCGTAATAAAAAATTGGTCGATATGCTTGATTTTGAAGATGCAAAAGATAAGATTATAATGGGTGCAGAGCGCCGCTCAATGGTATTAAAAGAAGAAGATCGCCGTAATACAGCGTATCACGAGTCTGGCCATGCTATTGTTGCAAGATTATTACCAGGTACTGATCCTGTTCACAATGTCACAATTATTCCTCGTGGGCGCGCATTAGGTGTAACTATGCAATTGCCAGAAGAAGATCGTACAAATTATACTAAAGATTATCTAATCAATCAAATTGCTATTTTATTTGGCGGTAGAGTTGCTGAAGAGATTTTTATGAATCAAATAACAACTGGTGCTAGTAATGACTTTGAACGTGCAACTGATTTAGCTCGTAAAATGGTTACACGTTGGGGTATGACTACTGAAATGGGTCCTGTGGTTTATGGTGAAAATGAATCAGAGATTTTCCTAGGACGTAGTATGACTTCAACAAAACATATTTCTGAATCTACTATGCAAAAGATAGATGATACTGTTCGTGATATTCTTGAAAGTCAATATCGTATAGCTAGAAAGCTTCTAGAAGATAATCGTGATAAAGTTGAATTAATGACTAAAATGCTTTTAGAAAAAGAAACTATTGATGCAAAAGATGTCGAATATATTATGAACCATAATAATAAGACAAGTGAAATTATTGAGTAAATTTTTTGAGATAAGTAACTATGGCAAGAAAATATTTTGGAACAGATGGTATTCGCGGTAAGGTTGGCACATTTCCTATTACTCCTGATTTCGCATTACGTTTAGGTTATGCTGCGGGTAAGGTTTTATCAAAATATGGTAAAAAGCCAAGCGTAGTAATTGGGAAAGATACTAGATTATCTGGATATCTTTTTGAATCAGCTCTAGAGGCCGGTTTTGCTTATGCTGGGATGGATGTTTATATGGCGGGGCCAATTCCAACACCAGCAGTTGCTTATCTTACGAAAACATTGCGTTTATCAGTAGGTGTTGTAATTAGTGCTTCACATAATCCATATTACGATAATGGGATTAAGTTTTTTTCATCAAAGGGAGCTAAACTTTCTGATGAAATTGAGCTGGAAATTGAAGCTGCTATTGATGAAGAAATGATTATTGCTGATACATTAGGTAAAGTTCGTAGAATTACAGATGCTAATGGGCGCTATATTGAGTTTTGTAAAAATACATTTCCTTCACATTTTGATCTAAAAGGATTGAAAATTGTATTAGATTGTGCACATGGCGCAACTTATGCTGTGGCACCAAAAGTATTTGAAGAACTTGGGGCTACCATTATTAAGATTGGTGTTGATCCAGATGGTATTAATATTAATGAAGGTTGTGGCTCAACGCACCCAGATTTATTGGTGAAAACAGTCTTAGAGAATTCTGCTGATTGCGGAATAGCATTTGATGGAGATGGAGATAGAGTACTTTTTGTTGACGATAAAGGAAGTATTTTAGATGGTGATAAACTTATTTATATAATTGCTAAATCATATGAAGCACTAGGTAATAAATTACCGGGTGTAGTTGGTACTGTAATGTCTAATATGGCAATGGAGCATGCTTTAAAGTCTCAAGGATATGGATTTATTAGAGCTAAAGTTGGCGATAGATATGTGTTAGAAGAATTAACAAAAAATGAATGGCTTATTGGTGGTGAAGCATCTGGTCATATTTTATGTTTAGATAAGCATTCAACTGGCGATGGTATAATTGCTGCATTACAAATTTTAGCAGGTCTTGTAGAGCTAAAGAAAAACGCTAGAGAGGTTATTGATTGGGTTGAATATCCTCAGATTATGATCAATGTGAAATTAGCAAATAAATCATATGATTGGAAATCTAATGCTAATCCTATCATTGCAACAGTTGAAGATAAATTAGGTGATAATGGACGTGTAATTGTTAGGGCTAGTGGTACTGAACCTTTAGTTCGAGTTATGGTTGAAGCAAAAGACCTTGAATTAGCTAAACAATATGCACAATTAATTGCTAATTCTATTCAGGGCTAATATGGATATTTTACAACATTTGATAGAGTTTTTCTCTCAATATGGTTATATTGCTGTATTTTTAGTATTGGTTATTTGTGGATTTGGTGTGCCTATCCCGGAGGACATTACGCTTGTGTCTGGTGGAGTAATATGTGGGCTTGCCGCAACACAGCTTAATGTACATGTAATGGTTATGATTTCATTTTGTGGTGTGCTAGTTGGTGATTCTATTATGTTTATGCTTGGGCGCATTCTTGGAGAGAAAGTCAAAACACTACCACTGCTTAGATTGATATTTACAGAGAGGGTCTATGCAAAAATGCAACAAAAGGCTACTCGTTATGGTAGTTGGATTTTATTTGTTGCTAGATTTTTACCAGGCTTACGTTCTGCTATCTTTGTAACTGCTGGAGTTAGTCGCAAGGTTTCTTTTTGGAGGTTTTTTGCTTTTGACGGAGTTGCTGCATTAATTAGCGTTCCAGTTTGGGTATATGCAGGTTATTATTTTGCTCATGATATGGACAAATTAGTTTCATGGATAAAAAATAGTGAAAAAATAGTTATTTTTGCCTTTATTGCTCTAATAGTTGGGATAGTAATATTTCTGATCATTAAAAAGAATAACAGGTATAGGAAGTATTTAGATCTAATTAGGCATCGTAAACTTAGAGACAAGTAAATATATCTTTTATGAATAATCCAAAAGTTATTTTATTAGCTGGGCCTACTGCAGTTGGTAAAACTAATATAGCATTAGATTTAGCTAGTAAACTACCTATTGAAATAGTTAATGTAGATTCTGCACTTATTTATAAGTATTTAGATATTGGTAGTGCTAAACCTAGCCATTCTGAAATGTCTCGTATACCACATCATTTGATTGATATTATTTCTCCGCTAGAAAACTACTCGGTTATGCAGTTTTTAAATGATTGTAAATCTGCTGTTGCAGATATTATTAGCCGAGGGAATTTACCTATTTTGGTAGGTGGTACTATGATGTATTACAATGTTTTAATTAATGGGATATCATTATTACCAGAAGCTGATCATGAGTTACGAAGCATAATTGAAAAAGAGTTTATTAAAGATGGTAGCATTGCTATGCATGCAAAGTTACACGCTTTAGATCCTATAACGGCGAATAAAATTAATCCAAATGATAAACAAAGAATTGGTCGTGCGATTGAAGTTTGTTTATTAACAGGAAAACCAAAAAGTTTGGTGGAAAAAGAAAATCATATTGATGGTTTAGCATCTAATAGTTATTTATCATTAGCTATTTCACCTAGTAATAGGGAGCTAATTCATGAACGAATTAATAAACGCTTTGATATGATGCTGGAGAATGGATTTATTGATGAAGTTCTTAATTTACAAAAAATTTACCCTGATTTAACATCGAACCATAACTCTATGCGTTGCGTTGGATATCGTCAAGTTTGGGATTACTTATCTGGTAATACTTTATATAGTGAGATGGTAGAGCAAGGTAAGGCTGCAACTAGGCAGCTGGCTAAACGCCAGATTACTTGGCTTAGAAGTATGGATATGCTTCAAGTTGATGATTATAATTTGGATCATGAAAATTTATACTTGAACATATATAATAAGATTAGAAAATTTCTGGAGAATTAATAATGCAAAAAATAGATAAAACCTTAAAAAATATTATTTTATTTAGTAAGTGGTTTCAGTTACCTCTTTACTTAGGGCTAATTGTTGGTGGATGTTTATATACATATCGTTATGTGGTTGAGCTTGTACATTTGGCAACTACTATAAATATCATAACTGAGAATGAGTTAATGATGGGTGTTTTACTTTTAGTTGATATTGTTATGGTTGCCAATTTATTAATTATGGTAATTATTGGTGGATACTCAACTTTTGTAAGTAAGATTAATATGGGTAATGATAAGGACATGCCTGATTGGTTAGATTCAATTTCAGCTGGAACGTTAAAAATTAAAATGTCAACAGCATTGGTTGGTATTTCTGGAATTCATTTGTTACAGACTTTTATTAATTTACAGGGTGCAGATACAACAAAAGTTATACTACAAATTTCTGTTCATATGACGTTTGTAGTTTCAGCACTATTATTGACATTTGTTGAATATGTAATGCATAAGTCACATTAAGATTAGTGAGATAAAAATATGGTATTTGGATTTTTTAAAAAGAAAAAAAAAGAAGTCTCTGAAGAGAAACTATCTGCAGTTATTGAAGAATTGCTTAAGGTAGAATCTGAACAAGGTGATATATTACCTGAGGAATCAACCTTGGTTGTTCCTGATGATATTACTAATGAGAATGTTGAACTTAAAGAAGAATTAATAGAAAAAATTGACGAAGTTATAATTTCTGATGAAATCATTAGTGAAGAAGTTGTTAATCAACCAATAGATGAAACTGAAAATACTATTGTTGAATTAATAAGTCCTTCGGAAATTAATAAAGAAACGATTGTAGAACATGTAGAACCTGAGGAATC
>JAQUVM010000141.1 GCA_028693355.1 Burkholderiales bacterium | reverse complement strand
ATTAAATATATGCTGATGATTATAATTATTATCAGCCTATTTTTTGATTTCTTTATTTTTAAAAGGGTTATTTATGAAAAAAATATTGTTAACTATATTATCCTGTACAGCTACCTACTCAGCTTATGCCTCAAGTTATTCAGTAGATGGTTATCACACGCAGATTCCATGTTTTAGATTTGCAGTAAAAGCACCATCAGGAGTTGATACTAAATTTGATTACGTTTTAGACAATGCTAAGGGTGAAAGGCTTCAATCAGGTCAGATTACAGCGAATAAAGCAAACAGTAATATAATACAGTGGTGTGATAACGATTTATCTCATGTACAAAAAAAAGGCGATCTTACTTTTGATAGTAAATATGTTTTAACATTTAGCGGTATTAAGTATAAAGAATTTACTCTTGGAACCAGTATCCAAATTAATTTATCAACAACAGCAAGCTCTTTTATCAATAATTATAGTATCTACTCTATGAGTGCATCTCCTGTTAGTGTGCATGATAAAACTGTGCATGTTGGAGAAGTTGCAAATATTCAATATAATGATATTCTTAAAATAGAAAACACATCATTTCAACACGCTCAATTTGGTAGTAAGATGCCTTTTTCACCATATGCTTGCTCTGGTGGAGACCCAGCTTGTGGTGATATAATGAACTATAAACATAGTGATAGTAGAACATGGTGGGGGTTCTCTCTATTTCGAAAAACTTGGTTAATCTCTGATATAGTATTACCAGAAAATATCTCTGCATACCATACACTAAATTCTAGTAATTTAAAAATTAAGGATGAAGCCCATAATTTTGATTATGTTTATAACGTATATGATAATAATGATCAAGATACAGATGACATTATACAATTTAATATAAGGCATGATTTATCAGATCCAAACCATGTTGCTCATAATTTAAGAACTTATTTCTCTGGATTTTGTTCTGGAATTGGAGTGGTAAATGGAGTTTTATATGCGACCTGCAGAACAGATAATGATCTAACACCTACTTCTCTGATTTATCCCGAAAATCTTATTAGACAATCTCCTACATATTTATCTTATAAAACGGCATGTAGTATGTTTACAGAAAACGATATTAAGGGTGCATTAATAAAAACAAAAAATGGAATACTGCAATGTGATAGTTATCGTTCAGATTTTCCACAGGGTGAATATCTCAAATCTTGTACTGGTATTAATTACGAACCCAATAATCGAAAACTAATTACAGATTGCTATGATGATAGTGGTCATATAAAACATAGTACCACTAATCTTGGTGTGCTTGGTATAACAACACCACATTATAAAAATGTTAACGGTTCTTTAGTTGCATATTAATTAGATTAATAGAAAGTACAATTATGAAAAAAACTAATAAAAAAATAAAAGTAAGTAATTTATATTTAGCACTCTGCTCTGTATTATTAACTTCATGCGGACATAGTAATGATAATAATAGTAATACTCAGCTTCAACAAAATAAGTTAAAAACAGCTAGTGCTGGGAAAGATATTCCAGGCATAGATTTATATTCGCTGAATTATGACATCCGTAAAGATAAACAACTAAAAGATCCTCGAACAGTATGCTTTGAAAATAATGCAATATGTGTAACCCAAAAAACAGATGTTTTGGGTACATATACTTTACAACAAGGTAAAATTGCTTGGATTATGCCAGACTCTCTAGGAATGTTTAGCGTTACATTAGATCCGACTAAAGTAAAAGGTGGTATAAGAATTAGTAGTTTATATGGCAAGACTAATGGAAATGGAGTGCAAGGCTATATTACAGAACTTGATGATAGAGAGTGTGATCAGGATTTAGCTATTGGCGCTAAGACTTGTAATATTCGTTATGGATATACTGGAACTGAGCCATATAACTATAAAACGAATACTAACCATCTGATTTTGACTTGGAACGATGCGAGTGGAAATAAAAAGACAGGTGATTTTACCTTTGATACTTTCAATGTTTTATCTGGAGTACAAAATATACCTGTTATAAATATGATAGGTAGCTCAGAAGTAAATCATTTAGAAAATCTTGCAAATGAATATAATAATGATATTTATTTTATGAATTCATTGAATAATCAAATAATCCTGCAGAATGTAGGTGATAAGCCACTTGTAAAAGAAGCAGACCAACCATTATTTGCTATAGGTCGTGCGCAAACAAATAAATCATTAAATATGGATGATTTAGAGTTTCATAACCCTGATCAGCCTGTTACTTGTAAATACAATAATAGATTAGATATAAAAGATACTTGTAATTTTAATTTTGATTATACTCGTAAATATGAGACTATTGATGGTAAAGAAGTCTTATCTTCACAACTTGGGCGCTTAATCTTTATTCATTACCCACAGCAAGACGAGCCACGAGTTAATTATACTCAAAAGTTTGTATTGAGTGCTGGCCATATAATTCCACAAAATATCACAAAAGATTTAAATGGAACATTTGAGTTACACTTAGCTAATATTCACTCAAAACCAACACCAACAGATCCAGCTATGATGTCATATCAGCTACCAAAAACATCTGTCAAGTTATCGATTGAATATAATCCAGGATTCTATGTGCCACATGTGGAGCGTAGTGATACAATTTATTATGGTGTTGGTGAGGAAGATAAAAATTTAGTTAGTACATTCAAACTTACTGAAACAAAAAATACTTCTGGTAATTTTTCAGCTAACGATGGAAACTTAGGATATTCAACGTTAGGTTATAAGGTTACATCAACAATTCATGAGGATGACTTTCCTAAATCTGCACCATTGGGCGGGTTACTAGTTGCGACTTATTGGTCACCTGTTGCAAATCGTGAAGTACGCCAGATTGTTGGTACTATAACGGTACGCACTCTTGGTAATGATGGTTTTCAACGTATAAACAATCTTGACCCAAAAGTTTTTGGTAAAACCTTTAATTTGAGTTATTTAAAGATTCTTCTTAATGAGAGTCCATATTGTAGAGACGGTGAATATAATCCACATATTCAAATTATGAGAGCTAAGTGTAAAAGTGGTAATGAATTTGGTAATCTATTTTTTCAAACTAGTCTAGATGTAACTAAATGTCCAAAAGACAAATACGGTCAATATTATATTACCATTTTTGAGAATTATGATTATACATCTCTTGTTTGCAAGTGAAGATAAATTTATATTTTTTAAAATAAAAGCTACCCATGTATTGCATGGGTAGCATAAATAC
>JAQUVM010000049.1 GCA_028693355.1 Burkholderiales bacterium | reverse complement strand
TTTTGAACATAGTAACGCTAAGTTTTTGTTTGACAATTTTAATAACTTTGAAAGTGAAGCAAGCCGACTCTTAGAGCTTGACTTAGTTTTGCCTGGTTATGAAATGATTTTAAATGCAGCACATACATTTAATATGCTTGATGCAAGGGGAGCCATTTCCGTTACTGAGCGTGCTACCTACATAGGAAGAATACGTGCTTTAGCTCGTATGGTAGCTGAGAAATATTATGCATCTCGTGAGGAATTAGGGTTTCCACTAATTAAAAAAGTATAATGAAATGTCCTTTTTGTAATAATTTAGAAACTCAGGTCATTGATACGAGAGCAAGCGATGATCAAATGTCAATTAAGCGTCGTCGTCGATGTGGTAATTGTGAACGCCGATTTAATACATTTGAAAAAATGGAGCTTGATATGCCACTGATTATGAAATCAGATGGTTCTCGTGAAGAATATAATGAGCAAAAAGTAAAAAATAGCTTGCTAAAAGCATTACATAAAAGGCCTATTTCTGCAAAAACTATTGATGAAGCAATTGATAACGTACGAAAAAACATGTTATTACAAAATGAGCGCGAGGTCAATGCAAGCCAAATCGGGCAGTTTGTGTTAGATGAATTAATTAAAATTGATAATATTGCATACGTGAGGTTTGCTTCAATTTATTTAAGCTTCAAAGATATTAAAGATTTCGCGAATATAATACAACAAGTTGATAAAAAGAAAGAGAAATAACTATGTTAAAAATTTTACAAAAATCATATGCATTTGATGATGTACTGTTAGTACCAGACCATTCAATTGTATTACCCAAAGATGTAACATTAACTACTAAATTAACTCGTAATTTAAGTATGAATATACCTGTTGCATCGGCTGCTATGGATACGGTAACTGAGTCACGTATGGCTATTACTATGGCGCAAGAAGGTGGTATTGGTATTGTTCATAAAAATATGACTCCAGAATATCAAGCAAATCGTGTTGCCACAGTTAAGCGCCATGAATCTGGTGTGGTAAAAGATCCAATTACAGTATCTCCAGATGTAACAGTGCGTGAATTACTTGCTATTACAAGTAAGCGTAAAATATCAGGTGTGCCTGTTTTGGAACATGGTCGAGTAGTTGGGATTGTGACAAATAGAGATGTACGCTTTGAATCTAATTTAGATCAGCCAGTTCGTAATGTAATGACTCCACAAGAAAGACTTGTTACAATTCGCGAAGGTGAAACGATTGATAAAGCCAAAGAATTAATGCACCAACATCGTATTGAACGCGTATTGGTTATTAATGATAATTTTGAGCTTCGTGGTTTGGTAACTGTTAAAGATATTACAAAAAATGTAGCATTTCCGCTAGCAAATAAAGATGATTTAGGTAGACTTCGAGTTGGTGCTGCTGTTGGTGCAGGTGGTGATGCAGAGGAACGCGTTGAATTATTAGTAAATGCTGGTGTCGATGTTATTATTGTTGATACTGCACACGGTCATTCTCAAGGTGTTATTGATAGGGTACGTTGGGTAAAAGCTAATTATCCACGAGTAGATGTTATTGGTGGTAATATTGCAACTGCTAATGCAGCTAAGTGTTTAATAGACGCAGGTGCTGACGGTGTTAAAGTTGGTATTGGGCCTGGCTCTATTTGCACGACTCGTATAGTTGCAGGTGTAGGAGTTCCTCAATTGTCAGCTATTTCAAATGTAGCTGATTATTTAAACGGTACAGGTATACCTGTGGTTGGTGATGGTGGTATTCGTTTTTCAGGAGACGTCGCTAAAGCTATAGCAGCTGGTGCATCAACTGTTATGTTGGGTAGTATGCTTGCAGGTACTGATGAAGCACCAGGTGAAATTGAGTTATATCAAGGACGTAGTTATAAATCGTACCGTGGTATGGGGTCTCTTGGTGCAATGAGTAAAGGTTCTGCAGATCGTTATTTTCAAGAAAAAGATACTGGACAAGATAAACTAGTTCCAGAAGGTATTGAAGGCCGTGTGCCTTATAAAGGTTCTGTTGGAGCTGTAGTACATCAATTAATGGGTGGTTTACGTGCTTCAATGGGTTATGTAGGATGTGCAACAATTGAAGAAATGTACAGCAAAGCGAGATTTGTAGAAATTACTTCAGCGGGTATAAAAGAATCTCACGTTCATGATGTGCAGATTGTAAAAGAAGCGCCAAATTATAATCTAGGATAAGGAAGTTAATATGTTTAATGTAGTGGAGAAACACCAGAAGCTGGTTAAGGGTATTTTAATAACTATTACTGCAACGTTTGTAGTATGGGGTGTTAGTGGTTATTTAGGAATGTCTGGTGATGATGGGTATGTTGCTAAAGTTGGTAATAAAAAAATTTATAGCCAAGATATAGATAATGCTATGGACCCTAGTCAAGGGCAGCAACAAGATAAAACCCAAACTTTGTTTGGTTTGATTAATCGCCAGTTATTAATCAATTCATTGAATGACCATCATATGTCTGTTACTACAGAAGAGTTACAAAAAGCAATTTCTGCATTATCTATGTTTCAAACAAATGGACAATTTGATGCTAGTAAATATGAAGCTTTCTTGAAGCAACAGTATACGACTTCAGCTAAATTTGAAGAAAATATACGTCAACAATTATTAATTGAACAAATGCTAAATTTTTTCAAAACTTCATATTTTTCATCAGTTACATTTCAAAATAAATTTGCAGAACTATTATCACGCGAGCGTAATGTATCTTCATATACAATTGATCCTAAACAGTTTTATGCAAAAATTAATGTTGGTGAAAGTGATATTGCTGGATATTATCAACAAAATATTGGGCAATATACTTTGCCAGAACAAGTTAAGTTACAATATATTAAATTATCTGCAGATGATTTAGCAGATACTATAAAAATAACTGATGCTGATTTAGATAAGTATTTAAAAGCTCATCCAGAACTTGCTAATAATTCTGAAGTAGACGTTTCTCATATTTTAATTACTATTCCATCAAATGCAACAGATGAACAAAAAGCAGCAGCAAAAGCTAAAGCTGAACAAATTTTAGCTCAAGTAAAAGCTAACCCCGCTAAATTTGCTGAATTAGCTAAGCAATATTCACAAGATCCAGGTTCTGCTGCAAATGGTGGGGATTTAGGATATTTTGGTAAAGGTGTAATGGCTAAACCATTTGAAGAAGCTGCATTTGCTATGAAGACTGGTCAAGTTAGCGGAGTAGTTGAAACGCAATTTGGATTTCATATTTTAAAATTAAATGCAATAAAAGGTAACGATGTTACATCTGTAAAATTAGCTGCAACTAAGCAGTTACAAAAACAGCAAGCTCAGCAAAAAGTTCAAGCAATTTCAGATGAGTTAAATGATTTAACATATAATCAACCAGATAGTTTAGATCCAGCCGCTAAAAAAACTGGCTTAGCTGTGCAAACTACGGATTGGTTAAATAAAGGTGCAACAACAGGTATACTAGCTAATCCAAAACTTGCAGTAGCTGTATTTACACCAGATGTATTACAGAAGCATCATAATTCTGAAGTTATAGATATGGGTGATGGTAGTTTTATTGTTGCGCGTGTAGTTGACTATAAAGCTGCATCACAAAAACCTATAGCAGAAGTAAAAGATAGTATTGTAAATGCAATTAAGGCGTCTCAAGCAAGCCAAATGGCGATGTCTTTAGGACAACAAGATATTCAACAATTACAATCAGGTAAAGTAAAATTAGCATTTACAAACCCACAAAATGTTAGTATGCTTGAACAATCACAAAAAGTTGATGGGCAGGCTGTACAACAAATTTTTACCGCGAATAAACCATTTCCAGCATATGTTGGTGCTCCAACAAAAGATGGATTGTTTGTAATTTATCAGGTTAATAGCGAAACTCCAGCAAAAACTTTATCTGAACAAGATAAGAATTTTGTAGAACAATTATCATCACAGTATTCGATGATTAATTTAAATGCATACATTGGATCTCTACGTAATCAGTATAGTGTTACTTATAAATTAGATAGAATTAAGGGTAATAATTCCGATAATCAACAAGGGCAATAATTGGTAAAGATATGACAAGTTTAAAACATGATTTATTGTATTCAAATAATTTGGATGAAGATTTTTTGAATAAGGAGTTAGATTGTCTAAATAATTCAGGAGTAGACTTTGCTGATTTATATTTGCAAAGCACTGCTTCTGAATCGTGGGTGATTGATGAAGGTATCATCAAATCTGGAAGTTATGCTCTTAATCAAGGTATTGGCATACGTGCTGTTTGTGGGGAGCAAACCTTTTTTAGTTATAGTAACGCATTAAATCCAGATGTTATTTCTGGAATTACAAAAAATTTATTTATAGATAATGCAAGTGGTAAAAGCAAGCACTATACTAATTTGAACTCAAGTAATAAACATTTACATACAGTTAATAATCCGTTAACTCAGCTTGTTAATCTTGATAAAGTTAAAATGTTACAAAAAATTAACCAGTTTGCACGGAGCTTACCTAATGTTACTAATGTTATAGCTAGCTTGAACCTTGAGTATGATCAAATATATTTAGCTCGTAGCGATAAAGCTCATTTTCAAGATATTAGACCGCTTATTCATATGAGCGTATCTGTAATTATTTCACAAAATGGCAAAATGGAGAGGGCAAGTAGTGGAGGCGGAGGTCGTCTTGACCTAAGCTATTATAATGATGAAATTATTAATAGTTATATAACTAAAGCTCACTCGCAGGCTATGCTTAAGTTAGAAGCCAAATCTGCACCTTCTGGTGAAATGCCTGTTGTATTGGGCAATGGCTGGGCTGGAGTAATTCTACATGAAGCAGTAGGTCATGGGCTTGAAGGTGATTTTAATCGTAAAGGTAGCTCTGCGTTTTGTGGCAAAATTGGTGAACAAGTTGCAAGCCGCGGTGTAACTGTGATTGATGAAGGGTGTATTACTGATCGTCGAGGTTCATTAAATATAGACGATGAAGGAAACCCTACTCAAAAGACTGTTTTGATTGAAGATGGTATTCTAAAAGGCTATATGTATGATGAGTTAAATGCTCGTTTGATGGGCGTGAAATCAACTGGTAATGGACGTCGTGAATCATTTGCTAGTAACCCATTACCGCGTATGACAAATACATATATGCTTGGTGGAGATAAAACGCAGGAAGAAATTATTGCATCTGTTGATTATGGTTTATTTGCTGAAAACTTTGAAGGTGGTCAAGTAGATATTACTTCTGGTCAATTTGTATTTAATGCATCAGTTGCTTGGGTTATTGAAAAGGGTAAATTAAGTTATCCTGTAAAAGGTTGCGCATTAGTTGGCAGTGGTCCAGAATGCTTGCGCCATGTTTCAATGATAGGTAATGATTTAGCATTAGATAGTGGCGTTGGCGTTTGTGGTAAAGACGGACAATCAGTGCCCGTTGGAGTTGGACAGCCTACTATACGTTTGGATGGTGGATTAGTCGTTGGTGGCTAACATGCTCTTCATCTTTTGTTTATATACGTTGTCATAATTCGAAAAATATTCCTTATGTACCTTGAGTACACTGTGTCATATTTTTATCATTATTCATAGTCTATAAGCAAAATATTTCGAGCATACGCTAAACATACATAGTGTTAAATATCTTTGGAGTAAAAATGGATATAAAGTCATTAACTGGATTAGAAGTAATGCAACTTATGGCAGCAGGTAAATTACCAACGCCATCAATAGCAGAGACGATGCCAATGAAGCCTGTTGAAGTAAGTCATGGTTATGTGAAATTTACTGTAATTGCTGATGATAGACATATAAATCCTTTGGGTGGAATTCATGGCGGTTTTTCTGCTACTGTACTAGACTCTGTAACTGGTTGTGCAAGTCATACAGTATTAGATTCTGGTATTGGCTATGTTACTACAGAATTAAATATAAAATATGTTAGGCCTATACCAAAAGGTAAAGAGTTATTTGCCGAAGGTCATGTTTTGAATGTTTCAAAGCAGTTGGTTCTATCAGAAGGTAAAATAGTTGATGAGTCTGGTAAAATATACGCATTAGCTACTGCTACATGTATGATTTTACAAACTAAATAATAATCTATAATCGTATAATAATAAAAATCACCGAAAGTTTTTCGGTGATTTTTTAAATTTATAAGATAACAAAAATAGTACGATATTATTTCTCTACTCTAATTTCAGGTGTTGAACCAACTCCATATATTTTGTCATCAGATCCTACTATCAAGAGAATATCTTGCGGAAATGATTTTTGCTTAGGACTAGCATTATATTGAATTTTGATAACTTTGCTTTGTATATTACTTTCAGCATATACAAATGGTATTGTTGAAACAAAAAGTATAGTTAATAGTTTCTTCATATTATTCTTTTAAAAAGTTAAGTTAATTTCACGATTTCCATACACAGTTTACTAATTCCACTGTATGCTTCTGCGATGCTGTTTGCAAGCATGTAAGCAGGAGTTGAAACAATTTTATGCTCGTTATCTATACAAATTTCATTTACATTACAATTCTGATGAATTGCACCAAGTTTGCTAACTAATTCTGCTGTCCCTATATCGGTGCCTATAGTCATTTTTACTGGGAAATCATATACAACTGGTATCATAGCAGGAGATATACAAATATAACCAACAGGTTTACCAGCTTTAGTAAATTCATTAGCTACTTTTTTTACAATTGGATGTACGGTAAATTTTTCACCATCTTCCGCAAGTGTAAACAAATTAGATGCAACTCCGTTACCACCTGGAATTATTAAACCATCATATTCTATGATATCAATATTAGCTAAATCTAAAATATTACCACGAGCAATACGAGATGATTCAAGCATCATGTTGCGAGTTTCATTTGCTACTCGTTCTTCGGTTAAATGATTATTCACATGATGTTGATTTTCATTTAGACTAAAGCATTGATATTTTGCACCAGCTTGTTGAATAGATAATAATGTAAGAACAGATTCATGAATTTCAGAACCATCAAAACGTCCGCATCCAGCTAAAAGTACTGCTATTTTTGTCATAATTTATGCCTTTATAAAGATATACTAATTTTACCATATATTATTAATCAGCTAATTTTAGAA
The DNA here is from genome assembly GCA_028693355.1 of Burkholderiales bacterium. Lineage (GTDB taxonomy): Bacteria > Pseudomonadota > Gammaproteobacteria > Burkholderiales > UBA11063 > Aquella. Next base: position 8,226 of record JAQUVM010000049.1, on the reverse strand, counting down.
TAATCTAAAGCTAACTGAATTTAATTACGTCAATTTAATGTTATGTTATACATTATAATATTGACAATAAGAAATTATTATTTACGTTACAATTATAAATTTTTTTAGGTGACTATAATGCGTGGATTTATTCAATTTATAAAAGAACAAGGTGTGGTTGGGCTTGCAATTGGTTTTATTTTAGGTGGTTCTATTTCAAAGATAGTGGGATCATTAGTTAATGATATTATAAATCCTATAGTTGGCGTTTTTTTAGGAAACTCAAAAGATCTAGCTTCTGCTTATATAGAAATTGCAGGGGCAAAAATTATGTGGGGGAGTTTTGTTAATAATGCTATTGATTTCTTCATTTTGGCATTTATTATATATATAATTGCTAAGTTATTAAAATTAGACCAAATAATTAGTAAAAAATAGATAAGTATCCGACATGAAGTGATGTCGGATTTTTATTGGTGTATTATTCAAAAATCTACTTTAAATGTTATCTATTTAAACTATTAGTATTATATAGATTATTTATATTAAACAATCTAATATTAACTCAACGAAAGATATATATTCGATTTTTCCGTGATGTGTTAATCCAATTTGGCAGCTTCGATTAAATGTTACACCTATTTCACATTCAGATATCTGTGAAGCTAAACCCGATAGACTACTTTGATTTAATTCTGGTACCGAAAATCCTTTATCTCCTGCAAAGCCACAGCATTTAATTCCTTCAGGAATAATTAGTTCATCACAACAGGCTTGTAAAACTTCAATATATTTTGGATTAAAAGAATGTTTAGCTGTGCTACAGTCAATATGTAAAGCAATTTTTTTATATTTTTTGCGTAAGTTTGCTTTATCTATTTTTGCTATAATAAATTGATTAATATCAACTATATCAATACCAGAGTCATTTGCAAAACCAGCACATGAGCTATTATCAATGATAGCTGTTTTTGGCGTGCTTAATTCATTTTTCAATTTATTTACTACGTTTTGCTCTTGTGTATGGTTGCATTTGGAATGGTATATTTGTCCACAACAAATATTTTTAATATCAGATAAATATTCTACATTGTAACCAATTTTTTCAAGAATTAGTTTACTTGGATAATCATTAAACTTTTTACTAGAGCTAAATATACGGTTAGGGCATGCTGGTATTAAATAAATGCTTTTGCTAGTTTTATGTACAGAAGTAAAATTATGACTTTGTATTTCTGGCATATTATTCAGATAAATTGGAATTGATTTTATTTTTTTGTGTGCAACTTCAGTAATTTTTTGTAAATTATTTCGCCCAATAACTCCAGCGCTAAAGTTTGCTAACTGTAATTTATTGCGTAATTTTTCAATTTCTCTTGTATGATTTGTAAGTGTATTATTTCTCTGTTTTTGGCTTAAGATAAATTTACCAGTATCAATGCCAACTGGACAAGCTGTTTTGCACATGCTTGTTGTTGCACATGTATCAACTCCATAGTATTGATATTTTTGCAGCCATTCTAATTTTTTATCACCGGATAAGGTTGTAATTTTACGTGCTACAGTATTTCTCTGTCTTGGTGTTAGACTAAGTTTGCGAGATGGACAAACTGGTTCACAAAAACCACACTCCATGCATTTATCTATTTCATTATCAACGCTATCAAATGATTTGAGGTGCTTCATATGTAGGGTGTAATCTTTGGTCAATTTTACATCTGGATTAAATATGACTTTTGGATCAAGCAAATATTTAATTTCCCACATTATATTCCAACATTCTTCTCCCCATTCTACTATTGCAAATGGAGAAATATTTCTTCCACTGCCATGCTCTGCTTTTAGAGAACCATTAAATTTATTTGCAATTAATGAGGTCAGCTCATGCATGAATTTATCGTATGCCAGAGTTTCTTCTGGATTAGCAAAATTTGGTGTAATCACAAAATGGATATTTCCTGCTAATACATGACCAAAAATTGCTACATTATTGAAATTATATTTAATGCATAAATTTCGTACATCATCAATTAACTGTGGCAATAAATTTATTTCAACCGCAACATCTTCAATAATTACACTAGAGCCAAGTGGTCTTTGTCCTGCAATTGTAGGTAGCACTCCACTTCTTGCTTTCCAAATAGTTGCCATAGTTTCGGTATCAGTTGAAAATCCTATTTGATGTAAAACGTTTGTGTTATTAATTATATGATTTATTGATGTAATATTGTCTTGTAATTCATTATTATTTAATCCTATTACTTCAACCATAATTGCCGCATATGATGAATCAGGTAGTTCGATTAAATAATTTTGTAATGATTTATCATTTTTAACTGACTCTAATGATAAATAGTCAAGCAGCTCAACTGACGATACATTTAACCCAGAAATTTTGACTGTTAGTTCAATGAGTTTATCTAATTTACCATAGATTAAATTAAGTGCTTTATGTTCATAGCTTTTGACGGTATTTAAAGTAACATTACTTATAAAACCTAATGTTCCTTCAGAGCCTATCATTAAGCGTTCTAAAATTTTGATTGGGTCTGAAAAATCTAAAAAAGCATTTAAACTATAACCACTAGTATTTTTAATCGCAAATTTTTTGCGAATGAATTTAGCTAGATTATTATTTAAATTAATTTTGTTTCTTATTGCAGAAATTTGTTCCAATAAATGAGTATTATCTGTTTTAAACTTATTTAAACTATCGATACTACTGCTATCAAAGATAGATCCATCAGCGAGTATTGCTCGCATATTTTGGATTGTGGTATATGAATTTTTTGCAGTACCGCAACACATTCCACTAGAATTATTTGCAATAATTCCACCGATTTTTGCCGTGTTAATAGAGCCAGGATCTGGTCCGATCTGAGTTTTATATGCTTTTAAATAACGATTTGCGTCAGCTCCAATAATACCTGGTTCTAATTTAATTTGCTTGCCATTATTGATTATTTGATAGCTACGCCATGCATCATTAGATAATATTACTAATATTTGATCGGTAACTGCCTGCCCAGATAAGCTAGTACCTGCGGCACGAAAAGTTAACTTTATATCATATTTATGGGCTAAATTAATAATATATAATACTTCTGATTCTGATTTTACTATTAAAGCTAATTTTGGCACCATGCGATATAAACTGGCATCTGTAGAATACGCATATAAAAGTAGCTCATCTTCGATGATTTGTTTTGATGGTAAATTAAGTTTTATTTGATTTAAGAATTGATTGAACATTTATTTTATTGTGATATTATATGGTGGCATAATTATAGCATTTATAAAACTTTAGGTTATTAACTAATAGTTCTACGATTATTATATTTATATCTGCATAATTAATAGGTTAAAAATGTTCAGAAAGAAGAATCTCCAAGATAAACTTGGAGCTTAAAGATTATTTTATAAAAATGATACTACTAAAATTGATAATAATTAATCTTACTATAATTAGCTAATATAAAAAATACTGAAATAAATAAAAGTAATACAATTCAAAATCGTAACTATAAAAATAAATAAATGGTAAAATTATGAACAGATTGAAGCCATATAGTTTTTAAATGGATAAAGACTTTAATCATTAAAAACGTTGCTAGTTTTTGTTTTGTTGTAAGTGGTTTTAGTTTATAGACGATTAGGCTTAAAATTAGAAATATTATTTACGGAGAGATGGTTTGGATAGTAATCAAAAAATTCCTGAAATTAAAACTAGACAAATTGCAATTGGAATTTTAATTATAATTCTTGGTGGTGCGTGTATGTTTTTGCTATTAGTTAAAAAAGGTTATTTTCGCCAACAGACAACGATTAATAATATACCAATTAGTTCTACTAAACCTAAAGTTATAAAAATGAGAAACTCTGCCCAAACAAATGAGCAGAATAATATGACTGAATTTAGTTTTACTTTGCCAAAGCATTAACTCTCTAAAGAGTATCCAGATTCTTTCCAAGCTCTCACGCCACCATCCATAGATATTACATTTGTATATCCCATTTTTGTTAGATTAAAAGCTGACAGGGCAGAGCGGAATCCACCACCACAATACAAAACTATCTCGGTATTTTTATCAGTAACCGTTGCACCTATATCTCGCTCAATAATTCCACGCCCAAGGTGAATCGCCTGTGGAATACGAGATTGCACCCATTCATGATCTTCACGTACATCAATAAGGACAAACGCTTCATTATTATCAAGACGCTTTTTTATGTCAGTAATGGTACATTCCTTAATATGTGGTCGTATCTCATTAACTAATTGTTCAAATGCTGGATCATGTTGCATATTTGAGTTCCTTTTATAGATTAAATTAAATTAGACAATTTTAATTTTTTAATTAGCTCTTCAATTGCTATTCCGCGATGGCTAATTTTATTTTTAGTTTCTGGATCAAGTTCAGCCGCAGTTTTTTGATATTCTTTTACTAAAAAAATTGGATCATACCCATGTCCATTATCTCCTTTTTGTTCTTGTGTAATTTGTCCATTAAATACTCCATCAGCTATGATAGGCTGAGGATCTTTATGATGACGAACAAAAACTAATGAACAATAAAAATATGCATCTTTATTTGTTTTATTTTGCATAGCTTTTAATAGTTTATCAATATTTTTCTGATCTGATTTTGGCGTGCCTGCATATCGTGCTGAAAATACGCCAGGCTCTCCGCCTAGTATATCTACACATAATCCAGAATCATCAGCTAAAGAAGGAAGACCAGTATATTTTGAGCAATGGCGCGCTTTTAATAGTGAGTTTTCAACAAATGTTTCAAATGGTTCTTCTGGCTCAGGAACATTTAGCTGTGATTGTGGAATTATTTCAATATTGTATTTGGCAAATATATCTTGAAACTCCTTGATCTTACCTTGATTATTTGAGGCTATAACAATCTTTTGCATATAATATATTTCCTAATAAAATACATGGTTAATGGTAAAATAGCGAGGTTTAAGTTAAACATTATTTTAGCATGAATCAAAAATCTAAACCATCAAAGGGTATATAAATGAAGTTTAAAAAAATTACAGATTTACATTTATCAGGTAAAACAGTTTTTATTCGTACGGATATGAACGTACCATTAGTTGATGGGTTGGTTAGTGATGATACTCGTATTCAAGCCGGGTTACAAACCATTAAATATATTTTAAAGTATGGCGGGAAAGTTATTGTAGCAACTCATTTAGGACGCCCTAAAGAAGGTGAGTTTACCAAAAAAGATAGTGTGAAACCCATTGCAGATTATTTATCTGAACTTTTAAATTATGATGTACATGTTATAAAAGATTGGCAAAATGGAATTGACTTTAGCAATATAGATGTTGTTATGCTTGAAAATGTTCGTTGTAATGTAGGCGAAAAGGCAAACTCTGACGAACTAGGTATTGCTTACGCTAAATTATGTGATGTATTTTGTTTTGATGCTTTTGCAACTGCTCATAGAGCAGAAGCATCAACTAATGCTGTAGGTAAGTATGCAAAAGAAGTTTGTGCTGGTTTATTAATGAGTAAGGAGTTAGATTCTTTAACTAAAGCAATTGAAAAGCCTGCTAAACCAGTTGTTGCTGTAGTTGCAGGATCTAAAGTTTCTACCAAGTTAACCATTTTAGATAATTTGGCAGATAAAGTTGATGCATTAATAGTAGGTGGTGGTATTTTAAATACTTTTATTTTAGCTAATGGGAGAAGCATTGGAGCTTCGTTAGTAGAAAAAGACTTACAAGAAGAAGCCAAAACTGTAATGGCTAAAATGTCTTCTCGCGGTGCAAAGGTGCCACTTCCTGAAGATGTAGTGGTGGCAACTAAGTTTAGCGATGATGCTACCGCTACGGAAAAATTATTGAATGATATTGCGGATGATGAAATGATTTTAGATATAGGTCATAATTTTGCTAATGAGCTGGCAGATATCTTAAAATCAGCTGGAACTATTATTTGGAATGGGCCTGTTGGGGTATTTGAATTTGATCAATTTGCAAACGGAACCAAAGTTATTGCCAATGCCATTGCTGATTCGCATGGGTTTAGTTTAGCTGGTGGTGGTGATACTATTGCTGCGATTAATAAATTTGATATATTTCATAAAATTAGTTATGTGTCAACAGCTGGTGGTGCACTTCTAGAGTTTTTAGAGGGTAAGGAACTTCCTGCTATTAAATTATTAGTAAGTAGAGCTGAATAATTAATATTAATCAATATAAAAAATCTGGATGTTACTCCAGATTTTTTATATTTTATTATATATAGGTTGCAATATAAGGTTAATAATAACATATACCCCAAGAAATCCAAATATAACAAGACCTTTATAAATAGGTATCAAACATAATAATCCAATGATTATTATAGTTAGAATAGTTCCGCTAATTTTTGGATTACCTGGGAGATATTTAAAGCTATAAAATTTAAAATTACTAACCATTAATAATGCGCTAGCAAGTGTAATGATAGCCGATATAATAACTATAATTTCTCCATGCCATTTGAATTGATTACATGCTAGTAAAAATGATACGACAAAACCACCAGCCATAGTCGATGATAGGCCTTTAAAAAACCTTTTATCTTGTACATCTAGCATAATATTAAAACGAGCTAAACGTAATCCTGCACATGCGCACATTATAAAACATACTAAATAGCCAAATTTACCAAGATTATGTAAATTCCAATTAAACATCATTAATGATGGTGCAACACCATATGCCATCATGTCAACAAGACTATCTAGAGATGCTCCAAATGGAGTACAGCAATTTAATAGACGAGCAGAGCGCCCATCTAAACTATCAAATATCATTGCTGCAATAATTCCATAGCATGCATTGATAAACTCATGATTTACAGATGCCAGCACTGCATAGTAAGCAGATAACAAGGCCAACATGCTAAATAAACTTGGGATAATAATCTTAAATTTCTGCATTTTGATTCCTTATTTACGAATTCCCTCAAGTGAAGCCCAACCGTCTTGTACAATATATGGTTTCATTATAAACCATTGATTGTAAATATTACTCATTTCTTCAATTTGATCTGCTAATATTCCAGATAAAACAATTTTGCCATTTTGTTTTACATATGAAGCAAGAGCAGATGCAAGCATACGTAATGGATTTGATAAAATATTAGCGATAACTAGATCGTATTGCTTTGTTTCAAATTCATTAGGCAAATAAAAATTTACTTTTACTTGATTATTTTCTGCATTAAAGATGCTTGATTCAATTGCTTGCTCGTCTATATCAACGCCATCTACACTTCTAGCTTCAAGTTTTTTTGCTATAATTGCCAATATTCCAGATCCACACCCATAATCTAATACATCCATATGTGGCGTTATATTTTCTGATAAATATTTTAAGCACATAAATGTAGTAGGGTGAGAACCAGTCCCAAATGCTAATCCAGGGTCTAATATAATACCAGTAGCATCTGGATTGGGAATAGTATGCCATGATGGAACGATAAATAATTTAGGTGTGATTTCTATGGGCTCAAATTGGCTTTGAGTTAAGCGTACCCAATCTTGGTCATCAATATTTTCTAATATATATGTAAAATCATGTCCTAATTCATCTTTAGCATTCTTGATAACTATATCAAGATCTGTATCTTCTGATAATAGCACAACTACAGTACTATGTTCCCATAGTTTCTCAACTTCCATGCCTGGTTCATTAAATATAGGTTGTTCAAGCTCAGTGCCTTCATATTGATCTTCAATGCTGACTGATAAAGCCTCAAGATCAAAAAAAATATCTGATATTTTTTCAGCTAAATCAGAATTTATATTAATTTTTAGTTGTTGAAAACTCATTTTCTCTTTCTAAGGAATTATAGTAAATAATTTATACATTTCAATATAATAAATTATAAAATGGCATATACAATATGCCATTTTATAATTATGAGGTAGCTTTTTTATTTTTTAGATAGTTTTCTAAATAATGAATAGATTGCCCACCACCAACAAATCCTTGCTCTTGTAACATTTCTTCATGTAGCGGAATATTTGTTTTTATGCCTACAAATGATGTTTCTTTTAAAGCGCCTAGCATTTTACGTATAGCATCAGTTCTATTTTCGCTATAGGTAATTAATGTTGCAATCATAGAATCATAATAAGGTGGTACTGTATATCCAGAATAAACATGCGAATCTACTCGAACGCCATTACCACCAGCAAAATGACACATTTCAATTTTACCAGGAGACGGAAT
>JAQUVM010000140.1 GCA_028693355.1 Burkholderiales bacterium | reverse complement strand
AAGTCAAACACAATCACGTAAAAAACTACTAGCAACTAGATTTTCTGAAATCTCAAATTCGTTACTAATCATATTTTCGTATTGAGAAAATTCACCACGAGCTAAAATATGTTGTTCTGGATACTCTACGGCAATTGATAAAATTCCTTCATTATTTCCGCGTAATATTGCTAATGCACGGTGTGATGGGATATTTTTTACTAATTCTTGATGATCAAAGTAGTCTGTGAACTTAATACCATCTTCTTCTTTTCCACTAACTACTTTAGCAGTTATTACGCCTTCGTTATACAGTTTATTTCTTAGTATTGCAAGGAGATTTGCATTTTCAGCAAAAATATCAAGGATAATGTAGCGTGCTCCTTCAAGAGCATCTTGTACAGAATTAATATTTTTTTCTGTATTTATAAATTGTTCAGCTAGTGTATTTGGATCTTGGTCTTGGTTTTCTAACAGTGATAAAGCTAGAGGTTCTAATCCAGCTTCTTTTGCAATTTGTGCTTTAGTACGACGTTTTGGTTTGTATGGTAAATATAAATCTTCCAACGTTGTTTTATTGTCAGCCGTATATATTGCAGACTCTAATTCATCTGTTAATTTACCTTGTTCTCTAATTGAGTTTAAAATGGTTTCGCGGCGACTATCTAACTCACGTAAGTAGATTAGTTTTTCGGCTAATAGTCTTAGCTGTGTATCATCTAAGCCACCGGTAGCTTCTTTACGGTAACGAGCGATAAATGGAACCGTTGCACCTTCATCTAGTAGGTTAATTGTGCTTTCTACTTGCGAAATATTTACATTTAATAAGTTAGATAAGCGGTTTGCAATCGATAATAGCATAAGTAAATCCAATAAATATAAGAGAGTACTCAGTTTAATTTAAGAGTACTGGTATTGCATAGCAATGTTGATTAATGTTTTTGTTTTAATAATTCATAAAATATTTATAATAACTAGCTATTATAAATGAAAAAACACAGCTGTATGGCTAAATATGCCTAAAGAATGTGGGTTATAAGCTTACTGTTTGTGGTGGTATTAAAGGTGTAAGCAATTGTTGTCTTATTTATGTAAATTAAGTATTGTTTATCTAGCAATGCACAAATTTTATTGTTGTTATGAATACTATTTTGTGTGATAAAATTGTCAAAAATATTTATGAAGTGTACTTAATAGATGATGAATTATCGTAATAATCAGTCGCAAAATGCTGGGCGAGTTACAAAAATTACTTTATTGTTGTTCATAGCTTTTGCTATATTCTTTGGATATATAGTTTTTTTTCCAAAAATAATTCCAAATGGACACTACAAGTTAACTGTATATCGAGGTGATAGCTTCAGTAAAGTTGCATATGAGCTAGAGAGTAATGGAGTGGTTTCAGATGCCAAAGTTTTAATTGCTATAGCTAAAATTTCAGGAAAAGATAAAAAAACTATATCGGGCGTATATGTTTTAAATGGTGCGTATTCTTTGTACGATTTAGTTAGTCGTTTAAGTAATGGTAAGCCTGATGAAATTAGTATCATTATACGTGAAGGTTGGACATTTAAACAGATAAGAAGTTATTTAGATTCAGAATCACAAATTACACACTTAACTGAATCTATGACAGATGATCAAATCCGTGATAGACTAAAGATTGATGCACCTAAAATGGAAGGTTTATTATATCCAAATACATATTTTATAGCACCATATCAAAGCGATTTAGAGATTATTCAAAATGCATACAAGGCTATGCAAAATAGATTACCTAAGATTTGGAACTCTAAAAATCAAAATGCAGTATATAAAAATCAATACGAATTGCTTATTATGGCAAGCTTGATCCAGAAAGAAACAAGTAATGAAAGCGATATGATTATGGTTTCTACCGTATTTAATAATCGCTTACGTATCAATATGCGTTTACAGGATGACCCAGCCGTTTTTTATGGTTTAGGAAACAAAAACATAATTACTCGTGCAGATTTTGCAATTGATACACCATATAATACGTATCTGCGCTATGGTTTACCACCTACGCCAATTTGCACACCATCGTTAAAAGCATTAAATGCTGCGGCAAGTCCGGCGGCGGATAAGAGCCTATTATATTTTGTTGCGATAGGTAAGGGTAAAACTAAGTTTTCATCAACATATGGTGAGCACAATACCGCAGTTAATAAATATCTTAAGAAGTAAAGGGTATCATGAGAAAAGGGTTGTTTTTATCAGTCGAGGGAATTGACGGTGCTGGTAAATCTAGTCATGTTGATTTTATCATGGAGTATTTACAAAATAAAGGCTTAGAAGTAGTAAAAACCAGAGAACCAGGTGGCACTAAGCTTGGCGAAGATATACGTAATCTACTTTTAAATAGTGAGTCAATGAATCAGACTAGTGAGCTATTATTATATTTTGCTTCTCGCCAAGAGTTAATTGAGCAAGTGATAGTACCAAATTTAAATAATGGTGTATGTGTTTTGGCAGATAGATTTGTTGATTCCTCAATTGCTTATCAAGGTAGTGGGCGTATGCTTGGTGTTGAAAAAGTGAAAACTGTTTATTCATTACTCGAGCCACATATTAAGCCAGATCTTACTTTTTTATTTGATGCTCCTCTTCATGTTGCAATGGAACGATTAAATTCTGCACGTACTAAAGATAGAATAGAAAAAGAATCACTAGAATTTTTTGAGCGTGTACAAAACTCATACTATAAATTAGCCGAAGAAAATTCTGATAGAATAAAGCTTATTTCTACGGAAGGTAAATTTAGTGAAACACGTAAGAAGATAACTGAGTATCTTGATCTTTTATTAGAGAAGCAATAGATGGAATTATACTCTTGGCAAAATTCAGACTATGAATCTCTTGCTTCTAGTTTTTTAAATGGAAATTTCCATGCCTTATTAACGTATGGTGCAGCTAATTCTGGTGCTCCACTAATTACTAGTAAATTAATACAATTCATTTTATGCACTAATAAAAATCAGCATGAGCCATGTTATGAGTGTTCTTCTTGTATTTTATATAAAGAGAATAATCACCCAGATTTATTTTTACTAAGCGCTCCAGAAGATGAAGATAAAAAAACTCCTATGATAAAAATGGATCAAATTTCTCCATTAATTAATGCGGCATATCGTACAAATCATATTTCATCACATAAAATAATTTATTTACCGCGGATTAAAGAATTAAATACAAATAGTGCTAATGCATTATTAAAAATATTAGAAGAGCCACCAACTGCAACTTTATTTATTTTGCAGGCAGAAGATATAATGAAAGTATTGGCTACT
>JAQUVM010000139.1 GCA_028693355.1 Burkholderiales bacterium | reverse complement strand
TTATGGTAATGCAATAAAATATAGTGGATGAGAAATTAGCGCTGTTATATTAGTTAATAGTATGAATATAGTAAATCCAAATAATGGTTTGGAATATGATATTAGAGAATCTTATAATATGACAATTAATATTTCAGGTAGTCCATTTTGGCCAATAACATTGCCTAAAAATAATGCTGCTGGGTATGGGCAAAATAATGCTGGTAGTATTTATATGAATCTTGGTATTAAAACTAGTCCTCAATTTAATACTTTGATTGATAACGCTTCAACGTTTAATTGGAAGTCAAATTCTCCAATTAATTTTGTTCATATGGATTATGATTCTGCTGTAACAGTAATTAATACATATCAGGCATATTCATGCATGAAATATGGGAAGTCATTTGTCGGTAATGAAACGTTAGCATCATCTAGCTCAGCATGTACTACAGCATCAAGTGGTTTAATGATAGAGTCTACGAGTATTCATAATGCACCAATGACAAATGAATTAACACTTTGGAGCGTGGGAGAAACTGATGAATTTGAAAGCTCTAGCACTGCGCTTACTAGATACTGGATTTCTGCTGGCGATTATTTAAAGTCTTATCCAGATCTAGTTCCTGGGACTGGTATTCCATTTGATCATGGTGATATGTTTGTACTTGGTAACTTGATAGCTATGTGTACGTTTGAAAACATGTTAGCTAATGGTACAAATAGTGGAGTTTGTCCAACACTGTAATTAGTTTAATCGAAGAAAGCCTCTTGAACAACAAGAGGCTTTCTTTTGTTTTATAGGTATTATATATGCTAATTTATTAGATTAATATTTTTATAATGCTCTCATTAGACACCATACTTCTACTTTATCTGCACCTTGAAGTTTACATATACGAGATAACTCGCTTACCGTGCTACCTGTTGTAACTACATCGTCAATTATAACAACATATTTGCCTTGCAAATTGTCATTTATTACAAAAGCATCTTTTATATTATGCATACGAGCATCACGAGAAAGGTTAGCCTGTGATTTTGTGTTTTTGATTCTTTTTGCATCTATAATTAGGGTTTTGCTATTTAATTGTTTAAATTCGTGTAGTAATTCATAACTTTGATTAAAGCCTCGTATTTTTAATTTATTTACATGTAGTGGTACTGGTATAATCACATCTGGCAAACTTTGTATTTGTTGACTGATTCTGCTCCAAAAGAGTTGTGACAATAAGTTTGTATATTCTATTTTTCCATGATATTTTAACTGATGCAATATTTGCTCTAGAGGAAATTCATAGTTAAATGCAGTAATAATACGCTCAAAATGAAACTGATTATCATGACAGTTATCACAAATTAGTTGAGCAGGGGATTTATGGGCAAGGCATCTCCAACATGTGTTTGGTGATGGAGTTTGATATCCTAATGATGTATTGCAGTCATGACAAATTTGTTGGTTTTTTGTCTGAGTAGCACATAATATACAATATTGATCTTGTAATATTAATTTTAAAAGCCAATTATTAAAGAAACTAAAAAGCCGCATATGGATAATTTCTCATATAACTATACACAAATTCGAAAAACATTAAATACCAATGCTAAAAAATATCACTTATTGGAGTTTATCTTAGCTGAGCTAGCTAAGAGAATGATTGAGAGATTAGATTATATCAAGCTGATGCCAAAAATTGTATTAGATTGTGGTAGTGGGCTTAGCTTTGATAGCAAATTATTAAAAGATATTTATCCTAAATCTCATCTGATAGTATTAGATAGCAGTATAGAATTATTAAAGCTAACAGCTTATGACAATAAGCCATCTGTAATTGACAAATTATTTAAAAAAGCAGGTAAAACGTTTGCTATAAATGCTGATGCATATTCTCTTCCTATTAAAAATCAATCTGTAGATTTTGTATACTCTAACCAACTTTTGCCTTATCTAAGCGACTTAGTTTCTTTTTTTAAAGAGGTTCGCCGTGTAACGACGATAGGTGGTGCTTTTTTTGTTTCAGGGCTTGGTGTGGATTCTTTTAAAGAATTACGTGAGCTTGGCTTATCTACATTTCGTTTTCCTGATATGCATGATATTGGCGATATGTTAATAGAGGTTGGCTTTACTAATCCAGTAGTGGATACAGAACATATTACTTTAGAATATGATAAGCTGTCAACGTTATTAGAAGATATTAGAATAATATCATGTGGTTCATCAAATGATAAATCTTTATATAAATATTTGGGTAAAGATGTATATATGATGATTAAGAGTAAGTTAAATCAGCCAATTAAGCTAACGTTAGAAATTTTTGTAGCACATGGCTGGAAAGATAAAAATATATTTGATTTGCCAGAAGGTCATCAAGTAATTACGTTTAATCGATAAAATAATTAATTAAATTACTTTATTTAGGCAAATTTAATGATTTAGACCGTTTTTATTTAAATTTTATGTGCTTTGCAACATTATTATATAATTTTATATCATACTGATAGAGAAAAGAATATATTGAGATTGATTGATTAATGTATGTTTTTATTTGATAATTGACTGATTAATTTAGCACAATATTTGTACTTCTGTAGGTTGTTTGTTAGAATTAGTACCTCAGTAATTTAAAATTTTATATATGTATAGTAACACCAAAAAAATTAAAGTATTATTTGTATGTAAAGGCAATATTTGCCGTTCTCCTCTTGCAGAAGGTATATTTGTATCTATTCTCAAGAAAAATAACTTATCAGATAAATTTGTAATAGATTCTGCTGGTACTTGTGATTATCATGTAGGTAATTTACCTGATGATAGAGCAATTAAAATAGCATTGGATCATGGGATTACATTAAATAGCTCTGCGCGTTTATTTACACCAGAAGATTTAAAAATATTTGATTATGTATTAGTAATGGATCACCTTAATTACGAATCTGTGACAGAGTTAGTAAAAGATGAAAATATTCATGATAAGGTTTTTTTATTACGTAGCTTTGATAGTGATAGTGCAGATTTCCAAAATATTCCTGATCCATATTACGGCTCAGAATCTGATTTTGATGAAGTTTTTGATATAATTACTAAGTCAGAGTCTGGTTTTTTAGACTATTTACATACTATTGAAAAAATATAGAGATAACTAATAGTATAGAATATATAAAATTAGAATGGTGGCAGAAATTTTGTGGAAATGAGTTTTTTGTTACCTTTATTAATTTCTGAAGCTTTTAAATTTTAAATCAAATCTAATGACAAGCTGATTTAGTATTAGATAGTAAATACTATTTCTGCTGTAATCTATATTAGGTTCAAT
>JAQUVM010000138.1 GCA_028693355.1 Burkholderiales bacterium | reverse complement strand
GCCAAAGGGGTAAAAACTACTACTTTTACTGATGTCGAAGGTAATCAAGCTAGAGGTGCTAAAGTTGCACAAGCAATTGATTTATCCCCTTCTCAACAACAAGCAAAGAATTTAAAAGATGCCGTAACTACAAGTAATAAATTATTAGCAGTTAAACAAAAACTAGTTGGTTTAGATGATACAGATATTCAAAAACAAGAAGCATTAAATAAACAAGCGACTCTTTATTATAATAGACTTCAAAATATTTTAAATAGTAGAAAAGTGATGGTTGATGGCAATAATATAGGTTCTTTAAACAAAGATGGTATTAAACAATTAGAAAATTTACAAAAAGAAAACGCTTTAAAATTACAAACTGTACAAAGTGGAGTTAGCGATAAAACTCAAAAACAACAATTTGCAGAATATATTAAATATCAACAACAACAAAGTGATTTATTTGTTAAAAATTATAATGAGCAAATAGATTATCAAAATAAATGGAATAGTATTAGAGCAAAAGCAGATGCTAATGATATAAAACGTAAAGAAACCAATGCTAAAAAAGAAGCAGAGATTAATAATGAAATAATAAACAATAAAATAAAAAATCAAGAAAAAGAACAAAAAAGACTTAATAATTTAGGAACAAATGTAAGAGGTACTATTACAGATAAAAATCTTTTAAATTCAGCGAACCAAAATGATTTAGAAAAATATTTGCATTCTTTATTCGGGGTAGACCAAAAAATATCTGGAATACAATATCAATTTGATAAAGCTGGTAAAGAAGTAATTACTTTTAATAGAGAAATTAAAAATAATGATAATACTATAACAAAATATAAACAAACGATTGATAAAACTACTGCAAGTATTAGAGATAATGGTGGTGTTACTAGAGATGTAGCAAATAGAAATATAAATATGTCCGAACGTTTTGCTACAGCAATGAGATCAATCCCCGTATGGTTTGGGGCTATGACTTTATATGTTCAAGCATTAAGAACTATTTCTTTTGGAATTGAATCTATTACAAATATAGATACTGCATTAACAAATCTTAATAAAGTAACTAATGAAAGCAAAGAAACTCTTATAGAATTCTCTAAAGAAGCCAACTCTATAGGTAAAAATTTAGCACGTACAACAGATGAAGTTATTAATAGTACGGCAGAATTTTCTCGTTTAGGATATGAATTACAAGAAGCAAAAGTGTTAGCTCAACAAGCAATACTTTATTCTAATGTTGGCAATATTGATGAAATAACAGCAAGTCAATCACTTATTTCAGCTATAAAAGGTTTTAATATAGAGGTTGATAAAACTGGTCGAAATGTGCAACATATTGTTGATATTTATAATGAAGTTGGAAATAATTATGCGATAAGTTCAGCAGGTATTGGTGAAGCTATGAGTCGTTCTGCTGCTTCTTTATATGGTGCAGGTAATACCATAGAACAAGCGGTAGCAATGATTACTGCGGCTAATGCTGTTGTTCAAGACCCTGATACTGTGGGGACAGCTTTAAAAACTGTTTCTATGAGACTTCGTGGTATTTCAGATGAAGGTGAAGATGTTCAAGATTTAGTTCCAAAAGTAAGAGAAGAATTTAATAAACTTGGACTAGAAGTATTAAAAGATAATGATACCTTTAAATCTACTTACCAAATTATGGATGATTTAGCAAGTAAATGGGAAAATCTTACAGATGTTCAAAAAGCGAATATTACTGAAGTTATAGCCGGAAAAAGACAAGGTAATATCGTAGTATCTATGCTTAATAATTGGAAAGATGCTGAAGATTCTTTAATTACAGCCCTTATGTCAGCTAACTCAGCTATAAAAGAAAATGAAAAATATATGCAATCTATCCAAGCCAAGATCGCAGTATTGAAAAATACATTAATGGGACAATGGCAAAATAGTTTAAATTCTGATACAATAAATAATTTTGTAGTGTCTATGACTACATTAATAAGAGTTTTTGGTAATTTACCTTCTATTATAACATTAGCAACTACCGCTCTTTTAGTATGGAAAGGGGTTGCTGTTCAAGGAGCTATACTTTCATCATTACAATTTATTGGTAGTTTAACTACTGTTGCGACAACAGTTAAAACTACAACATTGGCTACAGTTGGTTTAACTAGTGCTTTTAATGCTTTAAAAATTGCATTCGCAACTAATCCACTTGGAATAGCGGCTGTAATATTGACTACTTTAGCAGGTGCTTTTTTATTAACTAAAGATAGTGCAGAGCAAGCAACACAAGCATTATCAGATCAAACTATTGAACAGATTAAATTAGCAGATAATAATAATAAAAGAATAGAATCTTTAACAGTATTACAAGCAAAGCAAAAAAGATTAAATGAAGAAATTAAAAGTGGTGCATTAAGTACAGAACAGTTAGCAGATAAACAAGCACAATTAGAGGATATCACCAAAAAAGTTGGATTAATTATTACTGATGAAATCAAACAAAGAATGATCTCAAATGGAGTTAAAGAAGATGAAATAAGTGAAATAATAAAATTAATCAACACACGTAATGAAGAATTATCTAGTCAATATACTAATCAACTTACTTTAAGTAAAAATGCTATTAATGGAGCTAAAGATAGAATTGCTGCTTATCAAGCAGAAATGGATGCATTAAAAGCTTTACAAAGTAGTATGGGTACAAAACTAAAAAATGATTATGGTGTTGTAGGAGATTTACAGTCTCGGAAACCATCAGAATTAAAAGATGCTGGATTTATTAATGCCACAAAATTCTTTCTTAGTGAACTAACGCCTAAAAGTTCTGATTTCAAAGAAGATATTAATGAATATAATACAACTACTAATAAGATAAATGAACTGGAAAAACAATTAAATGCAGATCAGGTTTTAATAGATAACAACCAAAAAATATTAGATAATTCTTTAGATTTATTGTCTGGTATATCAGGTAATTTATCGGGCAATCCTAGTGGGAACCCTGATAAACCTATTGCTTCTGGGGGTAGTTCCTCTACCCAAACAAAAGAGGATCAATATCAAACAGATCAATATGCCAATGCTCTAGAATCCTTAAACCAACAACTAACAATCTTAGACTTCAATAAATCAAAACTAACCCAAACCTCTGACGAATATCGTTCTGCTCTATCTCTAGAGAACGATCTACTCAAACAGAAGCAAGATATTATCCATGCTCAAGCAGATTCTCTACGCACTCAAATTGCTTCTGGTACACTATCCCAAAAAGAGATAGATGAAACAAACAAAACCATCCAATCTCTAGGTGATAATTGGATTGACGTACAAAAAACCAA
>JAQUVM010000137.1 GCA_028693355.1 Burkholderiales bacterium | reverse complement strand
GTCTTCATTTCTTCCTGATGGAATATGTTATGAAGATGCGTTAAATATTCCGACAAAAGGCAAAGCAATTTCAGATCCTGCTGTAACTCAATTTGTTCACGATATTAAGAAAAAACGAGCACAATACTCAGTATCAAAAGGCGCACCACAATCTTGGGCTGATGACTTCTGTAATGGAAAAGCCGGATGGATAATTACACCAATTAGAGCATCATTAATAGCATCGTTTAGCTGTCATGAAGCTATTCAAATACTAATCGGTCAAAAACCTTTAGCTGTAGCTCCAAAAGGCATCTACATTGATATGGATAATTTAACAAACCCTGTTAGCATTATCAACCCAGAGTGTGGATATTGGGAAGCTTATCAAATTTAATATATTAGATATTGTAAAATTGTAAAAGGAATTAATAACTATGCAAAATATTGAAAATGAAATTTATGCCAGAAATTATGGTGTTATTACGCATGAAGAACAAATAAAAATTAAAAATGCAAAAGTTACCGTTATTGGCGCAGGTGGTGTTGGCGGTATTACGCTAATTAGTTTGGCTCGTATGGGATTTGGTAATATCCAAGTAGTTGATATGGATGAATTTGATTATAGTAATATTAATCGTCAAATGCTATCTTCAATTTCAAGAGTTGGTAAAAGTAAAGCAGAATGCGCAAAAGAAACTATATTAGATATAAATCCAAACATAAACGTAACAATTCGTCAAGAAATGCTTAATGAAAATAATTCTGAAGAGATAATGTCAGGTTCAGATGTCGTTGTTGATGCAACAGATAATTTAGTTGCTCGTGTGATTATTCATCGCACAGCTCAAAAACTAAAAATTCATTCAGTTTGGATTGCTGTAACCCCTCCATTTAGAGGTGGAGTGATGACATTTTCAGACCAAACACCAGCTTATGAATTAGTTCTTCAACATCCATCATATGGTAGAGAATTAACAGAAGATGTAAAAAAAGAAATTTCAGTAATCAAAAATGAGCGAGCTAAAATATCTGTTAAACATGGTGCTTTAGCTGATTGGGCTGATGCTTATTTAACCCAAGACGCTCCATGGGCGGTTATTTGTCCAATTGCTAATATTGTTGGTATCAGCGCTAGTTTTGAAGTATTTAAAGTAATCTTGAATAGAAGTAACTTGCAACCTACATATGCGCCAAATCTTGTAAAAATAGATCTAGCACAAACTAATATGGTGCAAGTATTAACTCCTGATTCTGGAAGTTGGAATAATGCTGAACTATAAAATATTATCCGCATTATTAGTAAG
Organism: Burkholderiales bacterium; assembly: GCA_028693355.1. Taxonomy (GTDB): domain Bacteria; phylum Pseudomonadota; class Gammaproteobacteria; order Burkholderiales; family UBA11063; genus Aquella. The sequence goes on along the minus strand of JAQUVM010000137.1, from coordinate 2,110 downwards.
CATATTTATGAGTAATGCTTATGCTACTAATGATATCATATCAAATGAGTATTACATTCCATATAAAAATCAAATGATTCATTTAAAAGAGAAACAATCATCTACTAATAAAAATGGTAAGGTTATAGTTTTGATAAACTCATTGAGTATCCCTAGCTTAAGTGCTTTTGATGTTCCTAATTATTCATTGATGGATTCTTTAGTTACACGTGGTTATAATGTGTGGGGTATTGATTTTATCGGAGAAGGTACATCATCATATCCAGATAGTATGGAAAGCTCCCCTGCACCAATTGGTAAATATCCACTAGATGCAACTGAAGCAGTTAAAGAACTTAACGCAGGAGTAGCCTATATTTTAAAAAATACAGATAAGGATAAGCTGTCAATCATTGGTTGGTCTTGGGGCTCTGCCGTTGGTGCAATGTATGCCATACAAAACCCCAAAAAAGTAGATCGTTTAGTGTTATATGGTGCAATGTACTCATCTCATTTACAAGAATCCATTGTGCCAATTTTTGTTAAGCCGTTTGCTGGAGTTAAAAATAACTTTAGTGAGAGTTTACCTGCATACCAAAATATTCCTTGGCAAATAATTAATACACATTGGAATATGATGCTAAATGGTAATGAATCAATACTAGATGAAAGTGCTGTCGAAGAAGTGGCAAAAGTATATAAAACAGCAGATCCAAAACCTGTTTTATCAAATTCTCTACGTAGACCAATGGGTCCTATGAAAGATTTATACTCTATTTGGAATGGCAAACCTATTTATGATATTAGTAAACTTAAAACTCCAACCTTGGTAATATACGGTGATCAGGATTTATTTGCAGACCATAATCTGTATAATAAACTAACTAAGGTAAAAATAAAAAAACAAATAGAACTTAAAGAAGCAACTCATTGGCTAATTTATGAGAAAACTCGAGATCAATTTGTTGATAATGTTAATGACTTTTTAAATAATGAGTAAAAATGAAAAATATTATTATATTGGATAGCACTCTGCGAGAAGGAGAACAATCTCGAGGCGTGTGTTTTTCTATCGAAGAGAAAATATTTCTAGCTAATAAGCTCAAAGATTTTGGGGTTGGTATCATTGAAATAGGTCAGCCTGGTATTTCTGAAATTGAAAAACAAAATTGTATAAAAATCGCACAAGCAATTGAAGGTGTGGATATTTTAGTTCATTCACGAGCAAATACTAATGATATCTTAGCTGCACGTGAAACAACTGCCAATTGGATTGGGATATGGGTCTCTTATAATGATATCTCATTAGCAACTAAATTTAATAATAAATCGCGAGACTGGATTAAAGAAGAAGTTACTAAAGCAATAAAATTGGCCAAAGAGTTGGGATTTAAGGTTAGATTTAGTATTGAAGATGCCTCAAGAACATCTTTAGATCATATTTTAGATCTAGGCATAAGTGCTGTAAATGCTGGAGCTAACAGAATTAGCCTTGCCGATACAGTTGGGGCATGGCATCCTAGCGAATGCTATAACGTTGTTAAATTTGCTAAAGAAAAATTTAACTGTGAAATTGAAGTTCATCTACATAATGATCTTGGTTTGGCACATGCTAATGCAATTGCTGCTATTGATGCAGGAGCAACAGTCATTGATACATCTATACTTGGGATTGGTGAGAGAGCAGGTATTTGTGATTTAGTACCATTGGCTATGTCATTAAGTAAATTTTATGGCATCAATCATTTTGATTTTAAACTTTCGCAAGAAATTTCTAATGCAGTTAGTCGTATTGGGTGTTTTAATATTGAGCCAAACCATCCGCTTGTAGGACGTAATGTCTTTACTCACGTTTCTAAATATCATGCAAAAGCTGCAGTAAATGATCCAGAGTCTTATGAAGTCATAAATCCAAATATTTTTGCTAGAAATAGAAATATTGTTATAAATCATTTGGAAAGAAATAATGTCCAACGAATAAAAGATGATTTAGATATTAAAACACCATTTGTAAAAGGTGCATCTGAATTACTTCATCATAGAGATGGTGTTGGATTGCGTTGGGTATTTATGGATAATCGAGTAGATGCACGAAGCCATGTATACATAATTGAACGTACTTTTGATGTAG
>JAQUVM010000136.1 GCA_028693355.1 Burkholderiales bacterium | reverse complement strand
CGAAATAATAGATAAACTCAAAAAAAATAATTCGTTCTACAGCAAGTGGCAGATTCAAGACATAGTAAAAAAATCAATAAAAAAAATCAATATAATTTCCATGATTGACATAGAAGCCTACAACAAAGTGCTGAGATTAGTCGAAAGAGACACGAAATAAAAAAAATAGAAGCTACTCAAAATTCCGAGTAGCTTTTATGATATCTTTATTAAAAATGAGCCTGTAAAATCGATTTATCCGCAAGAAAAAATCATGTTAATGTATTTACTCATGAAAAAAATTAAAATCATTAAAAAGGCTGATATTGCCTATATATGAATGTGTGTCCAAAATGAATACAAATAACCGTATATGTACAAATATTTGATTAAGGAATCTGACTTAGTGCACTATTCATAGCGTTATTCAATGCAGCTTTCAAATTATCAAAATACCAAGGTTGAATTATACTATCATTGCCCTGTGATACAAACCATGATTTCACATTAAGGCACGCTGAATTAACTTGTCCGTTTATTTCATTAATTGCATTGGCTGCTTGTAAAAATATATAGGCATAAAAATTTTTATCTTTAGCTATTAAATTCGGGTCTTGAGTAAATGGGTACGGGTCTAAATTCTTAAGATTGTTATCTTTGTAAAATTTTCGTACATCATTTATTTTATTGCAAAAATCAATCCATTCATTGGGTGTTAAATTTACATTTCCACCGGCTACTCTAGGACTATACCAATCCCATGCAGTTGTGACATATCCAGATAAGGCAACAATCAATGTGCTATTTTTGTAAACCCAAGCCTCAACTGCATATTGTGTATTAGGGTTAAGCCCGGTGGCATTAAAATGCCCTCCGCTTGCTACGTATGCATTTAAATATGAAGTCCCTTTATAGACACTGTCATAATACCATTTGATAGACCTATCATTATACGAATAACTCGTATCAAGTGCCTTTAGGAAACAAGTTACATTATTGGTATTGATTTGACTTGCGGCAATGTATGCCATGCTATCACCTCTTTTAGACATAAAAAAAGAGCTGTTAAGCTCCATAGTAAATTCTTTCAATTTCTATTTATCAAACCTAAAAAAAACTAATATTAATCTAGTTTATCATCTAATAAATCGTACCATCTAAATTCTGATGGGTTGGTTGAGTTGTATTTATCTTTTGTTAAATAATCTGGTGATTCATAATTAATCCAACTAAAATAATGAGTTGTTTGTAAATCTACCTTTAAATTAGGATATCTATAGTACGAACTGTAATAGCCCCCATAAAACTTTTTATCTGGAAACTTTTTAATTAATGCCTTAGCGAGTTTTTCTTGATGTTCTTTTAATTCCATTTTCAAAGTATTTTTTTGTTTATCGGTATACTTATTACTCCACATAGCACCTTCAAAGAAATTGTATTCATATCTAACTTGTACCCAATAGTCCCAAGGAAATGAAGTTGTATTATTTGTATCAATATCAAAGTTAAAATTAGTAAGTCCTATAATAGTGTCAAGGGATGAGAAATTTTCGTTTAAATATCCAATTATTTGATTTTCTATAGTTATTTCCTCAGATTCATTATTAGCCTTATTAATATCAGCATGTTTCATTTTTATTAATTTAAGAATATCGCCGTTGGGTTCTATTTGTATGTAATCTGCATTCTGAGGAATATCATCACCCAAATAATGAACCATTATTATATTATTTCCATCGTAGTCTGCCCATGATGTTACACCATAGCCCGAAGCTCTATCATTCTCATAATTAGCAATATCTTCTGCACCAAAAGAATATAACATATATCCATGTCCGTGTTTTTCACCATTTTTTGTTTTGCCAAGATAAATATCTCCATTTGAATACTTAATTAGCGAAATCTCAGGTGTTACAGTCATTATTTTAGGTTTAAATATTTGAACTGAATTTGAATTATTATCCCATTTTACATCTAAGCCCAAAGATTCAGATATGGTCCTTATTGGGACATATGTTTTTCCATTATAAATAAAAGGTTCATCATCTGTCGCGACTTCTTTGTCGTCTACGATAATTTTTATATTATTGTAGTAAGTATTTATTGCTTTTACTCCACTTGAAGCCATGACAGGTAATCCGCCGAATATTAAGGCGCCCAATATAAAACTTATTATTATCTGCTTGTATCTTTTAAACATTTTGTCCCCTCCTTTTTTAATTTAGATTATTTTATTATCAATGGTAATATAGTATTTTCATAGTAGTTTTTTGAAATAAAAACTCTGCTATAAACATACGAATATTGAACGTTATCAAGCAATGTACCGTTTTCGGTGTTGCATATTTTAACAACTTTATATTTTTCAAAAGCTTCCTTGTCAATATAATATTTTCCGAAAGAGCTCATTAACTCCTGTACATACATTGCTTCATAATACAATTCATTGTTAGATTCCCCGAATATATAACCATCTTTCTGATAAACTTTAAAATCGTTTGAATTATCTATATTTTCCACATTATCACCTACTTTTATATTATCAACCGGCTTAATGGCACTACCTGTCACAGTCTTAGCTACAATGTTAGCAGTCATAGTTTCTTGATTCCAGTCAACATCCTTTCCCACTGCCTCAGCTATTTTTCTCATAGGAAGATATGTTGTCCCATCATACAATATTGTACTTGTTTCTAGTTTTTCGCCATTAATCTGCACATTAACACTATTTAAAACAACATCAATTTTTTGCATAATACTATCTGCCAAAACAGGACATGAAGTCATTAAAATACAGCCAATTAGGATACCTATAAAAATATCTTTAAACTTTTTCATACCAAATACCTCCTCATTTGTTTTAATATATTCTTATTATATCCTAATTGCCATTATTATACAATATAAATTAAAATAATTTTTTACAATTTATGCAAATCTAGCCACTGGGTAGTTATTACCCCAATTTATCGACGTGGCACTTGAAAAATTCCATGCACCGTATGCATATGTATTGCTCCCATCGGTTGACAAAAATGCAGAACCAAGAGCTTTCAAGTCTACACTAGGTATAGATTCATAAATTTGAAAAATAGGGGATATCGTACCGCCCTTATATAGCGACAAATCACCATAATTTCCAGTACGAGCACCAACTTGCATATATGCACTATCCTCATTGCTGCCGTAATACTTACCACCATAAAACTTTGAGCCGTAAATATCTCCCCCTTGAATCACAGGTGAATTGATTTGAATCAAAGCCGTAATAGTACCTGCTGTAATCTTGTCAGCGGATAGACTGCTAATTTTAGCGTCAGTAACAGCTAAATTAGCAATTTTCGCCGTCGTAACAGCTAGAGTACCAATCTTGCTATTGGTAACTGCGTAATTCGCAAGTTTATCCTCTGTAATAGCCGTATCGCCAATCTTTA
>JAQUVM010000135.1 GCA_028693355.1 Burkholderiales bacterium | reverse complement strand
ATAACTACTGTAGTATCAGCACCATTATATTTTATTATTGTTCCTGTTTCTGCATCAAATTGAAAATCTGGTTCATTAGTACCACTTGTTACAGTTACGTTGCATGTTGCACTTTTATTATTTCCATCAATTGCTGTACATGTTATTGTTGCACTTCCTTCTCCAATTCCAGTTACTTTACCATTTGTATCTACTGTTGCTACTTCGCTATTACTTGTTGTCCATTCCACTGCTTTATTACTTGCATCATCTGGTGTTATTGTTGGTGTTAATGTACTTGTATTTCCTTTTACTACACTTAAGCTTGTATTATTTAATGTTACACTTGTTACGCTTACTGCTGTTGATTGACCATTTAATATGATTTTACTTGCATCTACACCAGAATTAATTAATAGTTCCTTTATTTTTTCACTCGCTACATAAAATACTGCATTATCAGAATTTTCAAATGCATTTTCTCCTATACTTGTTACACTATCTGGAATGGTTATGCTGGTTAACGCATCACAAACTGCAAATGAATAGTCACCTATACTTGTTACACTACTTGGAATTGTTATACTTTTTAAAACATCACACTCAGAAAATGCATAGTCACCTATACTTGTCACACTATCTGGAATGGTTATGCTTGCTAAACTATCACAATATTTAAATGCATTATCACCTATGCTTGTTACACTATTAGGTATCGTTATACTTGTTAAACTTCTACAACCAAAAAATGCAACATCACCTATACTTGGTACACCGTTAGGAATGGTTATGCTTATTAAACTACTACATCCATTAAATGCATAACTTCCTATACTTGTTATGCTATTAGGAATGGCTATACTTGTTAAACTATAACTATTTTCAAACGCACCAATCCCTATACTTGTTACACTATTAGGAATAGTTATGCTTGTTAAACTACTACACCTAGAAATTGCATTTTTCCCTATACTTGTTACACTATTAGGAATAGTTATGCTTTTTAAATTAGTACAGCAAGAAAATGCATAATCTCCTATACTTGTTACACTATTAGAAATTGTGTAACTTTCATTCTCTCTTGCTTTTGCTTCAGGATATTTTATTATTTGAGTTTTTAATTTATTAAATAATACTCCATCAACACTTATATAATTATAATTATTATTATTTACAATTATATTTTTCAAATTAGAGCACCTTTCAAATATATCTCCTCCTATACTCATTACACTATTAGGTATGCTTATGCTTGCTAAACTATCACATTCTTCAAATGCATAACTTCCTATACTTGTTACACTATTAGGAATGGTTATGCTTGTTAAATTACTACATCGATTAAATGCACAACTTCCTATACTTGTTATGCCATTAGGAATGGTTATGCTTGTTAAACTACTACAACCGTTAAATGCCCACATTCCTATACTTGTTACTGAAACACCATTAATTGTACTTGGTATAACTACTTCTGTATCTAAACCACTATAGTCTGTTATTGTTCCTGTTTCTTCATCAAAGTTAAAATCCGATTCAGAAGTACCACTTGAATTAACAAGTTCATTATTTGCTACTTCTACTATTGTATTTTCTTCATTTGTATTTTTTTCATTAATACTCACTGCTGAGCCTGTTGTTTGAATCACATTTGTTAATGTTTCTTGTTCATTATCTATTTCTTCTGCAAATGATATTGTAGTTGGTATTAAGCTTGTACCTATAGCTAAAACTAATATACTCATTAGTTTTTTTCTTCTTTTTAACATATTATTTTCCCCCTTAACCTATTTAAGCTTTCATGGAAATTGATTCTCTTCCATGACTATGCTCTTTTATTAATTTAATTTTTTATCAATACCTAATTTTTTTTGCATAAAATACTTGATAACTGTATAAAAATTTTCAACCATCTAATAGCAAACCAGTAGATCATGAATTACCTTCTGTTTAATTAAAATTATATTAGAATTTTTCCCCATTAATTTAACATTGTAAAAACTTGACGTTTAAATGTAAAATATTGCACTACAAACCAAAAAAGCACAACAATAACTGCTGTACTTTTGTTAATTAAGGCACAATCAAAAAAATAATAGACCAGTATGCTTGTCTATTATTTCTTTTCATGTGCCTAATTTTTTATTTTTTCTATATCTTCAATGTCACTTTTACAATAAATTTATCTTTTTGCACATCAATATCCAAATTCCCATCATATTTCAATGCAATTGAATTAATAATCTGCAATCCATAGCCGTGGCCTCTAGGATTTTCCTTAGTAGACTTAATTGCTTCATACGTTTTAATTAGTCTACTTTTTAATGTAGTATTTTCAAATTTAACAACTAAATAACCTGATATTATAGAAGCTTTTATACTTATACACTTTTTTATTTGGTTATCAGTAATCTTTTCACTGGCTTCAATTGCATTATCAAATAAATTTAAAAATAAGCTACTTAAATCTATTTTTTCTATGGTAATTTCTTCTGGAATATTTACTTGTATTGATGTATCAATTCCAAATTCATCTGCATGGTTTTTTTTAACTGCCAGTACTGTATTTACCAATGAATTTTTACAAAAGTTTATACCTTTAAGTTTATTCATATCCTCAGATAGTGAATCTACTATTTCTTTTGCTGAAATTTTATTTTTATAATCATTTGACTCCAATAATCCATTAACAATTTGAAGCTGGTTTTTAAAATCATGTTTAATCAATTCTAGTTTCTTAATGTGATATTGCATTAAATCAAAATATTTTAATTCAAGACTTCTTTGTATCTCTAGAAATTCTAGTTTTTCTTCAGCAAGAAGTTTTTCTGAGGTTGCATTTACTGAATTTAACATTACTATATCAGCTGCTACTGAAAATAATAATCCTATGCCCCCAATATACATTATAACATTATCGTTATAAACAATATTATCATAAACAATTGCTGTTAATAATATAAGCTGATTTAATGGAAAAAGTATAAACAAAACTAAACTTTTTGTTTTTATCTTATATATTATTCTTCTCCATAGCAAGATAAATAAGATTACTAAAAGTAAATATATTATGTTATACATAATTAATCCAATAACTCTTTCTGATGAATAGATAGCTTCCTTTTTTAAATGTCCAGCTGTGATTAAGTTCATTGCTGATATTGTCGTTACTTCTGTCACAAACATTAATATATTACAAATCAAAAACGAAAATAATTTCATTATAAATTTATCTTTATATAAAAAGCAAATTAAAGCTATGTATTCCAGAATAGCAATTAAACTTTTAACTAAACCATTTTTAAAAAAATTAAAATATATCAAATAACTTATGAACAAAATAAATGTAAATATGCACATTGTATAAATTCGATTTTTTTTAGCAGTTAATATGGATGTCAGAAAATATGTGCTAATAAAATTTTGAATAACCATAAGTAAG
>JAQUVM010000048.1 GCA_028693355.1 Burkholderiales bacterium | reverse complement strand
TTTTCTTTTAGTGAATTAAGTGAAATTCCGCAGGTTCAGCTTTTGATTGTAGCAGTTGCCCATCAAGAATTCAAAAATATGGACTTGGATAAGATATTAGCTAAGGTTAAACCAGGTGGCGTTATACTTGATGTAAAATCAGTTTTACCTAAAGATGAAATTTTGGCAAGAGGGTTTGTGATTTGGCGACTTTGATTACAATGCTTCTTATTGTAAGATTATTAGAGGGAATCATACTACGGTTAAATACGTATCATGGTTATTAGAGAGAGCCATACTACGTTAAATGCGTAGTATGGAGGAGTTATAATTTATAGTGTGATTAAAATATAGCTCAAGTATATGTGGATTCTGTATTGGAAATAAATTAAGGTCTATATGCATTATAAAGGTTGCGGCAAATGAGTAGTTTGATGGAAATGGCTAATAAAATTTTTCTGAGTGGGGATTATTTTAATTCAGTTATATTATATAATGAGGCTAATAAACTTAATCCTATGTTAAAAGATATGATGGATTTTAATATGGGGCTAGCAGTAAATAAGTTAGGTCATGAGTCTTCAATAATGACTGAAATAAATGATGCTCTATTTCCTAAGCCAATTCCTAATAAAGTTTTATTACAAGCACATAATTTAATGTTAAAAGGTTATACTAATGAAGGTATAACATTTGCTATTAGGAATCTTCCAGATAGTGTCAAGCAATCAGCTTTGTTATTAATGGCAAATAAAGATTTTAATAATGACCATTTATGGCTCAGTAAAATTAATATGTATTTACAGAAAACCTGTGGCAATATTTTTCCTATTCAATTAGCTCATGGTGGGGATGACAAATTTTTTAGAATTGTTTGTAACTGTGAATATAAAATAGATACTGGACCCTTGATCAGTATTATTATGCCTGCTTACAATGCAGAGGAAACGATTGAACTTTCAATAAAATCTATATTAAACCAGACTTGGCAAAAAATTGAACTAATTGTTATAGATGATTTTAGTAGTGATAAAACATGGGAAATTATATCGTCGTTAGCTAAATCAGATAATCGAATTAAACCCTTAAGGAATATATCTAATATTGGTCCATATGCATCTAAAAATATTGCATTAAAATTTGTTAATGGAGAGTATGTTACTGGGCATGATGCTGATGATTGGGCACATCCTCAAAGAATTGAACTACATATAAAAGAAATGTTATCTCAGCCATTGTTACCAGCTAGTATGATAAAAATGTTACGTATGAATTCTGACGGGTTTTTAAGTGGTATTTCATTTATACACTCAAATACTTTAGACGGTGCTATGCGAGGTGCAATGATTTCATGCATGGTTAAAACACAATATTTGAGAAGTGTTTTGGGAGGATGGGATACCGTAAGAGTTGGTGCAGATAGTGAATTAGAGAATCGAATAGAAAGAATAACTGGGAGTAGCGTGCCACGATTTAATATTTTTGGTATGTTTTGTTTAAATTCTGCAAGTGGGTTAACTAGTCACTCTGTTTATGGTAGGCGTATTTCTGTAGAAGATAATGGGATAGTAAAATCTATAACGTCACCAGCTAGGAAAGATTATGCTAAAGCATATTCTGATTGGCATCAAACAATTAACCTAAAAACAGCTTTTGTAAAATTTCCTTTAGAAAGCAGATTGTTTCCAGTGCCAGAAGAGATACGAATAGATAGTGATTTACTAGCAAAAGTTTTACAAGCACATGATGTAACTAGAGAAGATACTCCATGCTCTAGCGTTAAATTGAATACATCATTTCCGATGCGAAATATTTTTAATGATTATAGTAAAATAATAGATAAGTGTGGGGTTGAAAAGCTAATTGCAACATTAATGGAGTATGGTATTGGTAAAGCTGGAAGGGATATTTTGCTTTATTATGTATCAGATGGGAAATTAAGCTACAATAATTTTTTAATTGCTTTAGAAATGTATCGAGATATTTCTGTTCAGAGTGATGGGTTACAGTTATTAAGTTGTATTGATGTAGAAAGTTTACTTTTATTGGCTAATCTCCTTGCTAAGCAGCGTTTGGAAAACGATGATGCATGGAATGCATTGAGTTTATACAATATTGGATTAAGTTTGTATGGTAAATCTATCTTTACGAAAAATGATTCTAAATTATATGTTGAGATAGCTATTTATTTTAAAAAATATGAGTTAGCCGAACAGTTAATTAATCAATTACCGTTATTTGATAGTCAACGAGAGCTTTTATCTATGGATATATATAGATTGCAGCTTGATGATAGCGCTTTTAAAAAATGGTATAAACAATTTAATAAGTTTTTTAGCATGGTGGATACGGATTCTGCTAAATGTTTTTTGGACACAGAATCATTCAAGGGTGCTTATTTTAATTCATTAAGTGCCAAAGTAACAAAATATATTAGTGACGGTGATCTAGTATCTATTATCATGCCTTCTTACTGTCCAGGTCGCGAAATTTTTACGGCAATTAAATCTCTAATAAATCAAACATGGACTAATATTGAAATATTATTAATTGATGATGCTTCTCCAGATTCTTATAATAAAATTTATGAGGAATGTATTAATTTAGACAGTAGAGTTAAACTAATCCGCTTGAAAGAAAATGCTGGAACTTACGTAGCAAGAAATAGTGCTTTGTTGCAAGCAAAAGGTAAGTATGTTACATTCTTAGATTTTGATGATTGGAGTCACCCACGTAGAATTGAATTACAAGTGGAATTTATGATGCAAAATAGTCAGTTTTGCGCTTGTATGGGTTATGGAGTTCGAGTTAATGATGATTTAACAGCATATTCTTTTGGTAAAGGATATGATGTTGAGTGTGCTACTTTATTTTTCTTTGATCGTAATGAAGTTATTAATAAAGTTGGATTTTATGATAATGTACGAAAAGGAGCAGATACTGAGTATATTTTGCGCCTGGAAAAAATCTTTGGCTATAAATTACCTATCATGGGTAATGATTTGATCTTGCAGTTATATAGAACGAATAGTAATTCGCTATCTAGTGAAGAGTTTAAACCTGGATGGAGACATCCATCGTGTACAGTTTATCGAGAGTCTTATACCTATTGGCATGAGCACACGGATGTTAACGATTTATATTTAAAATCAGATAACGAAGAGAGGAAGTTTTTTGCTCCGTTAAGTTTTATTAATGCAGAGAAACCACAATATGATGTTATTTTTATTGGTGATTGGATTAGTTTAGGTGGTCCACAGCATTCAATGTTGGAAGAAATAAAGGCTCTTCATAAAGCTAACTTAAAGCTAGCAATATGCTCCTTACAGCCATTGCGATTTATGTCTAGAAAAGCTGGTGCTTCAAAGATTTCTCTAATTCAAAAAATGATAAATGATGGTCGTGTTGATGAAGTTACTTTAGAAGACACTTTGGATGCGAAAATTGTTATTTTAAGATATCCATTATTAATGCAGTTTGTTTCCTTTGAAAAATCAAATTGGAATATTGGTAAGGGATTTATACTTGTAAATCAAGCGAATAGTGAGAATGATGGTTCGGATATTCGCTATATAATTTCTGATTGCACAAGAACTATAAAAAATACTTTTGCTATTGATTTTACATGGATTCCTATGGGACCTCTTGTACGTAGAAAAATTACTCCTCTAATTTCACCATTTCTTCTTGAAAATTATGATTGCCCAGGTATCTTGGATATTAAAGATTGGAAAACTAAATTGAAGCCGGTGAGCAATGTACCCGTAATTGGCCGTTATTCACGTGATAATCATTATAAGTTTCCATCTGAAATAGAGCAAATGGAAAAAATATATCTTGCTAATCATTCTAATGTTAAAGTGAGAATGATGGGAGCTGTTCGCGTATGCAATGATATGTTTGGCGAGCAAATACCTACAAATTGGGAGATTATACGCCATAAATCTATGCCAGTAAAAAAATTTTTAGCGTCTATTGATTTTTTTGTTTATTTTGATAATGAAAGTATTGTAGAGGCTTTTTGTAGATCTATTTTGGAAGCTGCAGCTAGCGGCAAAGTAGTAATACTCTCTCACAAGTTTGCAGAAGTTTTTGGTGATGCTGCTATTTATGCCGAGCCAGCACAGGTTGAAAGTATTGTAATGGATTTATATTATGATCAAAGCAAGTATAAAAAATATAGTGATAAGGCTCTTCAGCATGTCAAAAATATATTTAGCCACGAATCTTATTTAACTTGGATTAACGGCATATTGGAGAATTAAGATGAATATAATAAGAAATATTTTAAGTCATGCAGTTCGTAATCCTTTAAAAACGGCTGTTAAATTTTATGAAAATGAAGTTGTTACGGATATCAATTACCAACAATTAATGGGGTCGATTAATTGTTATGCAAATACTTACGTACGTAGTGGCATAAAAAAGGGTGATCTAGTTTTAGTTTTTATGAAACATCATAAAGATTTATATGGCGCATTTTTTGGTGCTATTGCAATTGGTGCTATACCTGCTTTTATGCCATGCCCTTCGGAAAAACAAGACCATATGAAATATTGGCAGTCTCATAAGCAGTTATTTGATTTGATTCAACCGAAATGTATTGTTTCTCAGAATGATACGTTGTTAGAAATGAGAAATCAAGGTTTATTTTCTTCGTCACTAATAAGTATTGATATAAATAAAGATATTTCTAAAAACAATAGTGATTCTTTGGAGATTATCGATAGTGATATTGCTTTTTTACAGCATAGTTCTGGTACTACAGGATTAAAAAAAGGGGTTATGTTATCTCATAAAGCAGTTATAGCACAAATTGAGAGTTATAAACAAGCATTAAATATTGGTGATAATGAAGTATTTGCCTCTTGGCTACCTGTGTATCACGATATGGGTTTGATCTCATGTACAGTAATGCCATTAGTTCTGGGTCTAACTGTTTGTGTAATAGATCCATTTGAATGGGTATCTAAACCATGGTCTTTGTTTGAAGTGATACAAAGTAATAAAGCTAATTTTTGTTGGTTACCAAATTTTGCATTTAAGCATTTAGTGCGTACCGTTAAGTTGTCCAAAAAATCTTTTGATTTATCATCTATGAAAGCTTTTATTAATTGTTCTGAACCATGTAAGAAAGAAACATTCGATGAGTTTTACCTTGAATTTGAAAAATTTGGAGTAAGAAGAGAACATTTGCAAGTTTGTTATGCCATGGCTGAAACAGTTTTTGCAGTAAGTCAGACAAATTTGCTTCATCCAGCTAAATGTATTTGTGTAAATAGAAAACAATTAGAATTAACTAAACAAGTCTCAATTGATGCTGCTGGGGGGGATATTTTATCTGTTGGTAGGGTTATCGATGGATTAGATGTTGTTGTCTTTGATGATGAGTTTCATCCTTTAGACGAAAATTTTGTTGGTCAGATTGCTATTCGCGGAGATTTTATTTTTGATGGGTATTATAAGCGAGATAATCTGACACAAGAGCGTTTTTATGAGGGTTGGTATTTAACTCGAGACAATGGTTTTTTTCGAGATGGTGAATTATATGTTATTGGCAGAGCCGATGATTTGATGATTATTCATGGGCGCAATTATTATGCTCATGAAGTTGAATTACATTTGACTAAGGTTTCTGGTGTTAGACCTGGTCGTGCTGTTGCTTTTGCCATTTATAATAAAATTTCTGAGTCGGAAGAGGCTTATGTAATAGCAGAAGTTGATGAAGGGTTAGAGCAGTCACAAGATTTAAAGAAACAAATAAAACAGGTAGTATTTGATGAGATGGGTTTGGATTTATTTCATGTAGGACTGCGTGAGGTGAATTGGTTGGTAAAAACTACTTCTGGGAAGATTAGTCGTAGCGATAATAAAGAAAAATTTATTTTAGAAGTATAATGTGGAGTAATTATATGAAACGTGTTGATGTGAAACAAATAGTTATCGATATCTTAGTAGATCTATTTATGTGTGATTCATCTCTTATTCGTGAAACAACAGTAGCCAGTGATATAGATGGTTGGGATTCTTTGTCTCATTCTATTTTATTATTAGAGATATCTTCAAAATTTAATATAGAAGTTGATGAGAAAATTTCGTTTACAAATGTTGGTGAGTTAATTGATTATTTGTGTCAGATTCTTGGTTGTGTAGAGCCAGTTACAAAAAAAAATGTAAAGCATGATGAATTTAAAAAAGCAATGATAAAAATTAAAGAATTAAATACTTTAAATCAATATGCTGATGTAGAACGGGTGATTTTGTCTATTTTGGATGTATACCCACAAAATTTGAAGCTTAATCGAGCTTATTTTAAAGTTTTGCTAAAACTTAAAAAACTTAGTCAAGCAGGTAAAGTAGCAATGGCAAATTTTGCTTTGGAACCTGAATCAATTATTAATTTGAGAAATTGCGCATTATATTATAGGCGTATGAATTTATTCAGTGAGGCATTGCTGTATTTAGAACGTGCACTAATAATTCGCCCAGATTATATTCCAACTCTTATTGATAAGGCTGAAATTTTAGTTAAAGCAGATTTATTAGAACAAGCAATTCATGTTGTTAATCAGATAGTTAAGCTTGATGCTGCAAATTACAAGGCATTTCAAATAGCTAGTAACATTCGTGTAAAATTAGGAGATTCTAAATATAGTTCAGAATCTATTTTTAAAGATATAGATTTGCACCTAGAAAATAAAGTTATAAAAAGCGCAGATCATAAGTCAAGTTTTTTGGGTTATGACAGGTATAATTGGCATGATTTAAATGAATTAAATCCTAATTATGGTAAGTTCATGGTTGAAAATCCAGTACATCCTGAGTTACCTTATTGTTTTTTTATGAATGATAAATCTGAAAATACAAGTAGAATCTTTGTTAATTTTTGTGGCGCAATAAATCAAAAGGCACGTCAAATTCCAACGTTTGCAAGGTGGAATTGGCATGGGATTCTTCCTGGTAAAATATTATCAGTTTTTGATTCAACATTATTTTTAGATAAGAAAATTTCCCTCGGGTGGTATTTGGGCGTGCCAGATATGAATATTATGAGTGGTATAGTAGATATTATAAAAAAAATCGCTGATAATAGCGGTGTTGCTTATGAGAATATCATTATGCATGGTAGCTCTGGTGGTGGGTTTTCTGCAATGAGAGCTGCCTCACTTTTAAAAGGTGCTACTGCTTTAGTTTTTAATCCTCAAGTAAATATTATTTCATACCATGGTAGTCATAATGATAAACTTCATCGTGTTTATGGTGATGCGATCTCTGACTTATTTGATTCTAGTAACTTTGATGTAACTTCAACAATTGTAAATGGTGAAGTAGCAAAGTTAATATATGTACAAAATGTTCAAGATAAATTTCACTATAATACATATTTTAAACCGTTGAAATTAGCGCTTAATGATTCAAATTACTTGGATAGAGTTGAGTTTATTGAATACGACCATGAGTATGGACATGCTCCTATACCGCTCAATATTTATGAAAATGTAATTAAGAAAAAATTTTCTTAAAAAATATGATACAAATTATATTAGTATAATGTTGTAAATAACAAGAACATAATTCTTGATATTGAAATAAGTTGGAAACACCAAAATCATGATGGGTAGTATCGTGCATAATGTTTTGTAGAAATTGAAAAGCTGATAGAATTTTAATTAGAACAGAGCAATTGTGAATGCAGGAGTTTTGACCTGAATAGAAGCAAGTAGTGTTCGTAAGTATTCGTAAAGATTTTATTGCTTAAGGAATTTGTAAAGTTAAAATCTAATGTAGTATAAGATTTTTACTAGAGATATTTTTAGAAAAGATTTACCGCCAAAAATGGGACTATTATTAAAAAAAGCAAATGATAATTTTATACAAGGTAATTATAAGGTAGCTCTTGATAAATACATAGAATTAAAACAAAGTAAATATTTGGCTAATGTGTTTTTTGATATTATACAGTTTAATATTACTTATTCTGAGCAGAAATTATATGAGATTGTAGATGTTAATAATATTCCATTGAAAAATGTTATTAGGTATGTTGATAGATATGCATCAAATTTTTCTTGTACTTTAGAGAAATATCCTTTAGTATCTGTTATTGTAACTACATATAATGATGTGGATAATTTAATTAAATCTATTTCTAACTTATTAGAGCAAACATATCCAAATATTGAGATTATAGTTGTTGATGATAATAGTACAGATGATACAAGTAGTAAAATATCTGGCTTATTAAATGATTTTGATAAGATAAAATATATAAGATTATCTGAAAATTTGGGAACTTATTTTGCTAAAAATGTTGCGATTAAAGCATCAAGTGGTGAATATTTATTTTTTCAAGATAGTGATGATTTTTCTCATAATGATCGAATACTCTTGTGTGTAGATCATATTATGCAAAATAACGCAAAAATTATAAACTGTGAGTATTCTAGATATATTAATGAGAAGATAGTTAGAGTCAATGGCATAATAAGTCGCTTAGGTAGAATAACTTTAGGATTTCATAGAAGCATTATCGGCGAGATAGGTTATTTTAATTGTACAACTAAAGCTTCTGATGATGAATTATATCAGAGAATTATTTGTTATTATGGAAATGATAGTGTATTTAACTTATGTTTACCATTATATTATGCAGCTATTAGAAATGAATCACTATCTTCAGATATGGGTAGTCAGGCTAATAATATGGTGCAAATACTTAGTGAAGATAGAGCAAACTATGTGAGACATTTTAAAGATGTGCATTCAGAGCTACCTAAAAAATCCTTTAAAAGTTTTTTTCATTTTCCTAGAGTCAAAGATGCTATACCTGTTGACGATGGGATGTCATCATTAGCTAACCCAAGTATAAAAGTAATTATAGGTGTTTTTTTGGATAGAAATTTAGATAATAATGAAATTATTTGTGATTATTTAAATCAATGTGATCATCTAGTGATTTTCGCTATGGTAAAACAAGAAATTGATAGTAATTATGATAATAAGTTGCAAATGTTCTATAACAGAGATTATAACAAATTAAAGGTTTTAGCAAGTGAAATGATTGTAAAGTTTAAAGAATTATATGGTGAGTTTATATGGGTACCAATAAATATAGAATGTTTTAAACAATTTGAGTATGTCAATAAAGTTTTAAAAAGAAATGTTAGTCATTTATCTAAATTTACTAATATAAATCATGTTATAGACCAATATGCAATTGTTGTTAATTAATCTGAAAGTGAGCAATGATGAAGTTAGATACAAGTTTAATTGAAACACAATTAAAAAAAATCCGTGAGGCAAATTTGTTGACTGATTTGTCCAATGAGTTAGACGATGTACGATTAGAAAATAAACAATTATCTGATGAGAATAGCACTATAAAAGATGGAAATAAATTGTTACTTAAACCATTATTTTCTGCTCAGGAGCAACTTGAAGGATTTATGTCAGATAATAAAAAGTCAAGCGAATATCAGAAGCTTTATGAAAGTTTATTAAATGATTTAGAATTAATAAAATCAGAAAACGAATCATTTAAATCACAGCTATTTAATAGTTTGGATAGTAATAAAAATCTAAGTGCTAAGGTCTCAAAATTAACAAAGCAGCTTAACCTAGAGATGAAACAAAAATTAGAGATTGATTCTAAATTGAGCGAACATATTAAGTCTAATAAATCTTTAGAAGATGAGAATAAGTTATTACTAGAACAATTATTTTTTACTCAAGAAAAATTTGATGGAATTATATTAAAAAATAACGAAGTAAGTAAATATCAAGAGCTTTATACAAAACAGTGTTCTGATTTAGAATTGATAAAGTCAGAATGTGAGTCACTTAAAGCCAAGTTAGACGATAGCCAGAAGATCAAGAAAAGTCTAAGTGCTGAGATATCAAAATTAACTGAGCAACTAGGTTTAGAGGTGAAACAGAAAAACAAGCATCAAGAACTTTATACGAAGCAATGTTCTGATTTAGAACAGATAAAATCAGAATGCAGCTTACTTAAATCTAAGATAGATGATGGCTTGAAGATCAAGAAAAATCTAAGTGCTGAGACATCAAAATTAACAAAGCAGCTTAATCTAGAGACGAAACAAAAATCAGAGATTGATTCTAAGTTGAGTGAATATATTCACTCTAATAAATCTTTAAAAGATGAGAATAAATTATTATTTGAACAATTATTTTCTACGCAAGAGAAATTTGAGAAGTTTGCATCAGATAATAAAGAAGCACGAAAATATCAAAAGCTTTATGAAAGCTCATTGGATGAGTTAGAATCGACAAAATTAGAGCTAGATGATTTCCATAAATATTACAAAGCTATTAATAGTGTTGAACATAATAAAGGTATTTATTATAAGTTTAAGACTCTATTTGGTTTAAATGGATCTTATCCGACTTTAGTGGTGAATAAAATAGAAAATGTTAATCAAATTACTTCATCACAGATGGTTAGACTCTCGAATATTCCAGCGTGGGTTGAACTTGATGTTACTCCACACAAACGTTTAGAATTATATGCAAAAATTCTTTATGAAAATATTCCATTATGTGTAAAAAAGAAATCATTAATTTGTATCCAATATCTCGATAAGAATGGAGATATTTTGAAAGGTATCTATGGACGTTCTCCATATTCAGAAAAACTAGGTTCCAACTTTAGCTATTTAGAAGCTACAACCACGGATGATCAGAAAATATTTTCATTTCTAACTCCTGATAATGCTGTTAAGCTTAGGGTAGGTTTTGCTACTCATGGCTTATATCAAATTGAAAGTGTATTTATGAGTAGTATAATTCGCTTAATTGAAGTCAAGTAAAGAGAAAAGAAAAAATGATATTTAGAAGATTATTATTATGGTGGAGAAAGTCTCACCAGAGTTCTACGATGAAACAAACAGTTCTTAGATCAGATATAGAACAAAATATCAAGTTAATAGACTTTGTTAAACAAACTGATAGATCTCCAGTAACGCTGATTTATGCAGATTTGACGCTGAACGTTGTTGATGGATCTTCTATATGGTTGTCTAGTGTTGTGAACATATTTTCTGAAATTAGCAATGTAATTGTATTAGCCAAAGAAAGTATCCGAAGAGATTTGATAACGTCTAATTTTAAAGAAACTATATATAAAAGAATTATTCTTGAGCCATCTGATTTTGGATTAAATACGCATTTTAATAATCAATTAGCATCACAAGTTTTGCATTATATTGATGAAATGGTTCCAACTGTGCAAAATTTATTAATCAGGGGTACTGAACTTTCTATTGAACTAGCTAAGAAAAATAACTTTAAAGATCGAGTTTTGGTTTATCTAACTAATTTTTATAAACCTTCACTTAACGGACCAATTGTGAGTGATGAGATTAAAAATGCATTGCCATTAATCAAAAATCAGGCAAAAATGTGGTTATTTCAAACAAAAGAGATTAAAAATTTAGTAGAAGAGATAATTGGTCATAATATTGATAATTCAAGGATATTTCCACCTATATTGCCCGCAAAGTTTTTATTACCTAGTACACCAAACAGAAAATTATTAAAAAAAGAAGATGAGTTGGTTATTGGTTATGCTGGTAAAATTCAGCCAGATTGGGGAGTACTTGAGCTATTAGAGTTTGTTGCAAATTTTCGGACTATTAGGAAGATAAAGCTTAGAATTATAACTAGTAAAATAGGTGCAGGAAGTAATTTTAATGTAAATGTAGATAATTTTGTTAATAGAGTTAAAAAATTATTAAAAGAAGATTTTGTTGAGTTAATTGAGAATGTAAATAGAGATAAATCTTTGGAGTTGTTAAGTTCTGTTGATTTTATTTGGAGCTTTAGACCTGCCTATTTTGAAGAAAATACGTTAGAATTATCAACCAAGTTATTAGAGGGATTATCATTGGGTATTCCAACCATATGTTATCCAAATAAAATTAATAAAGATTTACTTGGTGATGAATATCAGTACTTTATAAAAAATGTTGATGATTTAGATGGTATCTTTGAGCTTACTCAAAGTGAAACATTTTATAAAACAGTACAGAGTATAATCTCGGATTTCTCTTTTGATTATAGAGTAAGTTCTTGTCGTGATTTTATTAATGATGTGTATTCTAAATCTATGGTTATAGCTGGTGATGATTTGAAATTTATTGAACATTATATTTCTTATTTAAAAGCCTGCGGCTACCCAATTTATAAAGATGCATGGAGTTGGGGTAATCCTGAAAATGAGAGTCGTAGTAAAGAGTTATACAAAAAAGCAGATATTATATTTTGTGAGTGGGGACTAGCAAATGCTGTTTGGTATAGTAAAAATAATACAGAGTTAAAACCTTTATTTGTGAGAATACATGCCCAAGAGGTTAGGGAAAGAGCTAGAAAATTTGGTAATTCCTTAAATGTTGATAATATTACTAAATTTATTTTTGTGTCAGATAAAATAAAGGGTGATGCATTAAAATTATGGAATTGGCCACAAGAAAAAATGACTACTATTCCAAATTATGTTTTGACAAATGATTTTACATTTATACACAAAACAAAATTGTCGCCAATTCTTGGCATAGTTGGAATTACCCCACACTCAAAACGTCTAGATATAGCTATTGATTTAATAAGTGCTATGTTAAAAATTTACCCAGAAGCAAAATTGTATATAAAAGGTAAGCGTCCTGAGGAGTATGAGTGGATGCATGCACTTGGGCGAGTAAGAGAACTTGATTACTATTATGAGCAATACAAACGTTTAGAAGTCGAGCCGTTAAAAAGTGCCGTTATTTTTGATGGATTTGATAATGATATGGCAAACTGGTATCAGAAAATAGACTTTATTTTATCAACTAGTGACCATGAATCTTTCCATTATGGTTTAGCGGATGGAGTTTTAAGCGGATGTATTCCAATAGTTTGGCCATGGGATGGGGCATCTGATATTTATGATAAAAATTGGATTGTTAAAGATGTAGAAGGTGCCATTAATATGATTAATCATCATTTATTTGCAACAAATATAAAAGAGTTAAGGCTCAATAATTCTATATTAATTAATAGCAATTATGGTTATAAAAAAATACAAAATTTACTAAAAGAAGTTGTTTTTAATGTATAAAAATAATAAAATCATAAACAATAACGTTTTTAAATTAAAACACCAATATCTTATATATAATCTTAATCTAAAAAGTAATAGTAATAAGTTGGTTATATTTTTTCCTTCTGTTGATACTGTGCCTACAAGAAATATTATGTCTTATTATGCATTTTCTGAGAGCCTCTCTGCCAATGTTTTACATATTGTTGATAATTTTGGTAGCCACGGAAGTTATTTATATTCTTTTGTTAATAAGGAGATACAAGAATCTGTTTATGAGTTAATAAAATCAACGTTATCGGAGCTTGAAATAACTTTAAATAATACTTTTTTTGTTGGTACTTCTAAAGGTGGATTTTGTTCTATTTATTATTCTCTTTTATTTGGAGGTGGGCACGTAATTGCTGGAGAACCTCAAATTAAATTAGGAGATTTTTTATTTAGAAAAAACTGGGAGCGTAACGAAGATTGTAAATCTATAATATATGCAATGAGTGGAAGAGTAAATAAATCTGATCAAGATCTATTAAATGATATACTTTATAACCTAAAAGTTAATCATGGAAATTATACTGGGAGTGTTACTATTCATTATGGAAAGAATACTGGTTATTATAACTCTCATATCAAATTTGTTAATGATGTCTTTGTTAGTTATGGAATCTCGACTGATATATTGAATTTTGTTGAACATGATATTTCATCTCATAATGATATTATACCAATATTTATGGATGAAATTAAAAAGATAAATCGGCATATTTTGAAGAATAATATACCTTCGAGTACTCTTTTCCAAAGAATGCTCGCGTTTATGAGAATTAAAAATTGACTAAGCTTATTACTGATCATGATGTATCTATTAGTAACAGCAATAATGAAATTACGTTACATGTTGAACTTGGCAACGATAGCAAACATACTATTGTAGCCTATTATTTATTGCATGGTAATGCGGTCATTGAAAAAATTTTTTCTTCTGCTTTAGAATGTTCATTTATTATTCGGAGAAACCAATCTTACCGAGTCAAAGTATTTTATAAAGATGAATGCGGCAATAACCAAGCAGTTTTTAGTAAAACTATCAAACCTGAGTTAATTTGTACTAGTATAGATGAAATTAAAAATAATATAACTATAGGATTTGATAAAAATAAAATTATTTGTGATACATCTAAATGTAATAATTTATTTTATAGAATAAAGTCATATGAGTTTATCCTTGATGATTATAATGACAAAATTGAAAGTAATCATAGTATTATAAAATACAACATAAAAAAATCAGGAGACTATAAAGTAATAGTAGCTTATGAAGATTACAATGGAGTTATACAGTTTGTTGAGTTTAAGCTACATGCAATTTATGAAGAAATTTCCTCACATTTAATAGATAGTAAATCTTTAGAAAATATTAGTGAGAAAAGCCTTAGATTAATTTTTTATATTCTTTATGCTTTTATCTTTAGAGAGTTTCAGCGCAAGTATGACAGCGGCTATTTTCGGTATTTTTCTATCTTTGTGGGTCCTGCCGTTAGGCTTGGATTGTTGGTTTTTATCTTTACTTTAATGGGGCGGCATACTGTGGTAGGGTTAAGTATTCCATTATTTATTTTGACTGGATTATTACCATATAGTTTTTTTTCGTCAGCAGGCAATTGTTTAACAATAGTATCTGGAAATAAGGCTTTATTAAATTATCGGCAGATTAAAATCATTGATGTAATTTTGTCTAATGTAATTATGGAGCTATTGGTTTCATGTGTTGTTTTTTGTAGCGGAGTATTAGTTTGTAAATATTTTGGTTTGAATGTCATAATTTATAACCCGCTATCATTAATACTTTCTTGTATTGTTTTATTTGTATTAACTTTTGGTTTAGGCATGGTTCTATCTGTTATTGGTTTTTATTTTGCGGAGTTTAGTTATGCTATACAGGTATTATTTAGGGCATTATTTTATCTATCAGGAGTTTTTTTCTCTATAGAGAATATCCCTATACAATACCAACGGTATTTACTTTGGAATCCACTTTTACAGATAATTGAGTTTATTCGTTTTTCATTTGTAAGTTTTGATTTACCCCGCGAATTAAGTTATACTTATCTGATAAAATGTACTTTGACTATATTCTTATTAGGGTTATCTATGTATTTTGTAAATCGTAATAAATTTATGATTAATGATAGGGCTAGATAATGATTATTTTAGATAATGTAACCAAATTTTATCGAGTACGAAATTTTCGCCACTATGTTTTACGTGAAGTGACTTATCAATTTAAGTCAGGTATTAGTATTGGCATATTGGGGAAAAATGGTGCTGGTAAATCAACGCTCTTACGTATGTTAGGAGGCATAGAGCACCCTAATATTGGTAAAATACATATTACAGGTTCAGTTTCATGGCCAGTAGCGTTAACCGCTGGATTTTTGCCTACATTATCAGCGAGAGATAATATAAAGTTTGTGTGTCGAATTTATGGCAAAACTGGTTTAGAGGCTAAAAGAATTATTGATTACGTGAGAGAATTTGCTGATATTGGTGAACATTTTGATGTGCCTATGCGTAGTTACAGCTCTGGTATGAAAGGGCGTGTAAATTTTGGATTATCTATGGCATTTGATTTTGATTATTACTTAGTAGATGAAGTAATTGGAGTGGGTGATCCATCCTTTAAGAAAAAATCATCTGATGCTTTTAATGAAAAACGTACAAATTCAACAATGATAATGGTTTCTCATAATGTGGAAACATTACGCGATACATGCGATATAGGTATTTATTTGCATGATGGTAAAATAGATGTTTATGAAGATTTGGAAGAGGCGATCAAAATTTATCAAAGCCAGTGCTAATTTTTATCTTTTCTGTAATGTCACTACGTTTTATTACATATTAGTTATGGGCTATGTTACTTATCAAATGTAGTAACATAATTTGAAGTCAGTTGTATATTTATATTAGTATTAGGATAATATGAAAAGAAGTTTAAAAAACTTATTAAGAAATATCGGTAGGAAACAATTTATTAGTGGTTTGAAAAGAATAAGACATACCGAGTTGGTACATCAATCTTTTAATAAGACGATATTTATATTATTTGGCAATCGTGTATTTGCTGGCATAGTAGTTATTCCAACATTATTATATTTTTTGTATAGTTTACTTATCTATACT
>JAQUVM010000134.1 GCA_028693355.1 Burkholderiales bacterium | reverse complement strand
ACGTTGGTAATCATCGTTATATAATTTTATATTTTTTGTATTAATTGTTCCCGCAGTTAATAAATCTGCGTTTATATAATCTGGAGTCATACCTGTTGTCCAGATATAATTTCCATTTTCATCTTTTGAGTTTGCTACAAATATACCACCAGATGTTATTCTTAACTGTCCATAAACTCCATTTTCATTAAGTCTTCTATCTGTTGCAACAATTCCCATTGTTCCCCAAGTTAGTAAGTTATCTTGTGTTTTAGATAGAACAAAGTCATTGTTTAATATAGTTTCTTTGAATATGTCTTGTGGTATTTGACCTTTTGAGTTTACTGTTTTAGTAGCCTTTTCATAATAAGCTCCATTGTTTTCTACTTGTGCAGTAGCTGCAGAAATTCTTTGAAATAAATCTTTAAATTTATCTTTGTAGTTTGCAATTACAATTGAGTTTTCAGAAGGATTATTATAATTTTTTATTAAACTAGTAATTATACCAACTACATTTTTTAATTTAAGTTCTTTATCGTTAATAAGTGCGCGAGCTCCTATTTTTGGTTTATAGAACTCTGAGTTAAATTTTTGTAATTCTTCTTGTGTTCTACCTATTAGTTGATAAGGAACGTAATTATAATTAAGAGTTAAATTTGGTTTAACTGCATTAGTACATTCTATTTTATTATAGCCACCATATGTGTTTATAAGTGGTAGTGCTAATGTAATTGGTATCGGTGTTTCTAACTCATATTCTATCGTTGTATCTCCACTTGGTACACTATCTAATGTTATTGTTTTATCTACTAATGTTCCACCTCTTGTTGACCAAAAACTACCATTACTTTTCATATCTGGTATTGTTACACTTTGACCACTAAATGTAATTGATTTCATATATTGCATTGTATTTGTGTCTTTAACTCCATTAGGTAAACTACCACCTACATATCCTACTGGTAGGGTTATAGGGTATTCGTTGCCTGTGTATGGTTCGTATGGTGTTGCTGTACCTTCTTGAAGTTGAATATTAAAGACTACATTATTAAAAGTCGTGCCTTCTACAAAATAAACTGCTATTCCTTGCACTGGTGTATCCCAAGTCATTAATTTTGTATTAGTTGATACATTTTTAGTTGTGTTCATAAAATTGTATCTTACTGTATTGTCTGGATTATAGACAGCAAATGTAAAAGTACTTCTTCCAAAGTCACCTTGTATCACATTAGTTGAAAATGTATAACTCTTTCCATTATGCATAACTATTTTTTTAGCTATACCATTATATATTCGCACTGCTGAAGTAGTATTTGCTGTTCCATTTAAAGTAAAAGTACCATCGTGATTATTTGTTAAAGTCACACCATTAACAGTTGTACTATTTTCTAATGTAGGTTTTAATAGATTCTTCCTATGTGACCATACATTTACTACTCCACCATCACCAGTGCTATTTACTGGAATTGGTGTATCTGGTGAAGGCGTACCATTTTGCACTGATGCACACTCAAATCCTGTTATTCTACCTGTTGGTTTTGTGTTGTCAGTAATTGCAATATCTGTTCCAGTTATAATTGTTCCTGCCTCTTCTTCAATAATTCTCTCTTGCGATTCAACTAAAGTCTTACTTAAGTCAATTGTATTTATTTGATAATCAACTTGTGGAATACAATTCTCACTCATTTTAGTTTCTGCGTCATTAAAGTAGTATCCTTCAGTTGTATCGGTTTGATATCTTATTGTATAATTCGTTACATTATTTTGATTTAAAATTAAAGGTGCTAAAACATTTTTATTTACAAATGTTACTACTGTTTCAATTGTTCCTGCTACTTCGTTTTCAATTTTAGCAACTGTATAATCATATCCATAAGTTAAGTCATAAGTTTTTGAACTTAATAAATCAGTTGGATCAACAGTATTTAGTTGAATACTTACAGTAGGCAATACAACATTTGTTGCATTGATTTTATATGTCATTTCAATAGGACATACAGATATAAAGTTTTGTGCGGTTTCCTGTGGATTTCCAAACTTATCTGAATTTAATTTTAGTAAATCTAAATAAAATTCTCCTTCATCATAAACTGCTTCATAATAATCGTTTTGTCCTCTTAATTTAAATCTAATATAAATATTGTCATTTTCTAAATATGTATTTTCTGGATTTGAATAATCCTTTAAAAACCATATATAAATACCTTTTGCAAAACTAGGAGTAGTTTCAGCCGCTATTCTTGCTTGCGCGTAGTCAATTGAAAATTCCGTATTGCTATATTGATTATACTCCCCAGCTGAATCTTTGTCAAATATTTCTATGGTATCTAAGTCAATCACATCGTATAACCATAAATATTTATTATTTGAGCTATTCGCCTCATCAGTATAAATTGTTTTAAGTTGTAAATTTGGAATTAAAAATACATCTCTTAAAGAGTCTGTAAATTTAGTCCAATTCTCTTCTTGTAATTCTGAAGTCTTAAACAAATTGTTTGTAGGATATGCTCTTACAATTGGAGTTTCTTGTTTTACATATGTTGCATAAGAAGTATCTTCCCAATATCCTTCTCTTATAAAAGGAGACATTATCTTTTCAAAAGAAGAAGATATAGCTTCTTTATTTTGTTTTCTATTTCTAAGATTTGTTTTAACTAACGCTAAAGTAGTTTGAGTACCAGCTAATTCACCAAGTCCGCCGAAAGAAATGTCTTTGCCTATCCTTGTCATTCTATTTTGCGCATCGTCGATTATATTTTGATAGTAGTTTACTAAATATTCTAAAAATGATTTGGTAGATTGTGTATATTCTACATCTACTCTTAACACACTATTGCTAGCCCATTCTGGGTCTACATTTAATAATTTAACTTCTAAAACTGAAAATCTAACTATTGGATCTCTTTTAGTTATTTCGTAAGCAATTTCAGTACCATCGTCTGCATGT
This sequence comes from Burkholderiales bacterium, assembly GCA_028693355.1. GTDB lineage: Bacteria > Pseudomonadota > Gammaproteobacteria > Burkholderiales > UBA11063 > Aquella. Next base: position 538 of record JAQUVM010000134.1, on the reverse strand, counting down.
AATACTATAGAAGTATCTTTAACTCCTTGAGAAGAGAAACTTAATAGCCAATTATCGTTTTTCAAATAAGCATATTTTTTTTCTACTTTTTCTATTGCCTCATCTGGAATTAATTTTAATTTTTGAATTTCTTGGTTTTTAGTAGTTAAAGCGGCGTTATATGAACTTTCTTCATAGTTATATTCGCCAGTTAAGTTTTCGATTTTCTTTTGTAAGTTTGTAGCTTGTAGTTGTAAATCTTTTATATCTTTATTATATTTTCCAACACTATCTTTAAAAGCGTTGATAATATTCTCTGGACCTGTTATTGTCTGTTCTGCTCCAGTTTCTCCAATTTCATAATATGGAACAATTGTCCATGATAAATCTTCTGGAATTAAATTTTTACTTTGAAGTCCATCTATATTGGCATCACCTAAGAACCAATCAAAATTTAATAAATAGTTTTCACCCATTTTATTTTTTTCTGCGTTTCTTATTGAAACTATTCCATTATCATTATTACTATTATCTATATCAGAAACATACATTTTTGTTA
>JAQUVM010000047.1 GCA_028693355.1 Burkholderiales bacterium | reverse complement strand
TATGCTTCCTCATATCCACCTATGACTTCAAATGATAGCATACCTCCATGCAATTCTTTATAATGCTGTTTAGAAGCTAATTCATATTGTGCAAATTTATGATAGCCTGGATAATTAATCTTAGTTACCTTTGGATGATTAGCTAAATACTCAATTACAATTTCAGCATTTTTAGAATGTTGTTCCATACGTAAACTTAGAGTTTTTAATCCTTGCATAATTAGCCATGCATTCATTGGTGACTGGATATTACCAGTGCTTTTACGAATAAAATTAAACTCTTCTAATAACTCAGCATCATTTGTAACCAATGCACCACCCACAGTTGCATTATGCCCATCTATATATTTAGTTGTTGAATATAAAACTATATCTGCACCTAAATCTAACGGTCGTTGTAACATACCTGTTAAAAAAGTATTATCAACACATACTAATATATTATATTTATGAGCAACGTCACTCACTGCATTTATATCAGTTAAACGCATTGTGGGATTGGCTGGGGTTTCAATAAAAAATAGTTTTGTTTTATTTGTAATAGCATTTTCTACAGCATTTATATCAGAGCTATCAACATAAGTAACATCCACGCCATACTTACTAAATACTTTATCTAAAAGACGCGTAGTTCCGCCAAAAATCACATCAGAACATACGATGTGATCACCACTACTTAACAAAGCCATAAATAATGCAGTTGTTGCAGCTAAACCAGTTGCAAAAGCAATAGCATGATTTGCATGTTCTACACTTGCTATCTTTGACTCTAACATGCTAACTGTTGGGTTAGATGAACGAGAGTAAGTATGCCCCTTATTAACACCAACAGCTTCTTGAGCATAGGTTGCTGTTTGATAAATTGGGGGTAAAATTGCACCAGTTACTGGGTCAGGAGCAACTCCGCAATGAATATTTCTCGTTGCATCACCTGCTGTATCTAACTTCTTATTATTATAACGACTCATAACTTACTCCCTATTACAGTATCATATTTCAATTAATAATTACTTGCTGTATTAATTAGCATTTTTTTCACTATACCTAGATTGTTTACCATATTTAAACCAAAGTTCCGAATTTTATCTACCAAAAAATTACGGTTATGAAATAAACGATGTAAAGTATGGCATGTCATTTGCATCTTACGAACCTCTAGCAAGCGCCGTGCATTAAAACGCTGTAAATCAGCATTATCAACTTTTGCATTAGTTTTTGCCATGAGCAATGCTAATTCCCATGCATCTCCAAATCCAAGATTGACTCCTTGGCCAGCTAGCGGATGAATAGTATGAGCTGAGTCTCCAATTAGTATAACTCTATCTTTTACAAAACTATTAACTAAATTCATTTTTAATGGAAAGGCGGCAGGAGATGTAATTAATTCTAATTTGCCTAATTTGCTGCCAGATGCAATCATAACTTCATTGCAAAATTGCTCTTTTGTCATATTTAATAACTCATTTACCCTATCAGTTGACCATACTATAGAAATTTGATTGTCAGGCAATGGTAAATAAGCTAATACGCTTTCATCTAAAAACCATTGATAAGCAATACTAGAATGAGATTTTTCACATCTAAAATTAGCCACAACTCCTGATTGATAATAAGGAATTTCTTCCATCTCAAAATTAAATTGGCGACGCACAAATGAGTTTGCACCATCAGAAGCAATTAACCAATTAGCTTGAATAGTAATATCTTTACTTTGAATTATAAATTGTTCAGATATAAATACAATATTCTCCACAGTTCCATAATGAAATTCTACTTGTGGGTAATTAGATAGCTCGCTATATATTGCTGCTAATAAATTACGTGACTCTATAATTTTTGCTAAGTATTTATTATTACAATCTTTACGATCAAATTCAATTTTACTATTTGTACCAAAAACTGACATTTGATTAATTATACCAGCACGAATATTTTCAACTTTTACACCATATTTACTGAGTTTATTAAAATTATTTGGCGAAATAGCATACACTCTATTATCATAAGTAGTATCATCATAATCAAAATTTGGCGTATATTGCTCTAATATAATCAGCTTTAATTTAGGATTTTCTTTAACCGTTGCTAGTGCAAATCCAGCCCCAACTAAACCACCACCGATTATAGCTATATCATAACTCATAGTTAAACTCCAAAAATTAAACTACGTGCAATAAAATTTTGTAAAACAGGTAAATTAGATAAGCCAATTAAACCTGCACCACGTAAGTGTTTCATCATAAAATTTTGTGACTCTAATTTAGTAGCAAGTAAATGTGTAAATCCAATCACAGCATTACTATCCATATTGCGTAGTGAATCATAATTCACTAAATTTTTAAGGTTAATTTCCTTATCATTAGATAATAGATCAGCTAACGCCATAACATCACGTAAGCCAAGATTTAAGCCTTGAGCAGATACTGGATGAACTGTTTGTGCAGAATTACCAACTACTACCATACGTTTAAAAAACTTTTGTTTGGTTTGAACCAACTTTAATGGGAAGCTAATTGGTTTATCAATAATAGTTGCACCACCTAATCGATTAGTAAACTCTTTATCTAACATCTCAGTAAGATATTTCTCATCATAAACTACTTGACTAGCTAATTCATTTTTTAATGACCATACAACTACATAATGTTTATTGTATGGTAATAAGACCAATGGACCGTTTTTAGCAAATCTCTCGTAAGCTATATTATTATGTTTTTCTTTAGTCTTTATATGAAAAATAACAGCTTGCTCTTCATAATCATGATTAATCTTTTTAGCAATATTTTGTAATAATTTGCCGCCTTCTGCCATGATCAATAAATCACAAGTAAGTAAATGTTTATTAATACCATCTTGATATTCAACATAAGCGTATCCATTACCATCTACAGCTCTTGTTACATCAGCAATAACTAATTGAATATTACTACGTGATCTAACTTCTGCTAATAATTGTTCACAGACATCAGAATACTTAATTGTAAAACCCAAAGAGTCTAGATTTAACGCTTCTGCTTTAATTTGACTAACACCAAGTCCATTATGAGAAATCTGTACAGTATTTATTGGAGTTCTTATTTGTGATGATTTGTGATTTAACCATTTACCAATTATATCAAAGCTAGCATATGATAAAGCTAGTATCCGCCCATCATTATTTTTACTTAGACCTTGATCTAGTATAGTAACATTTTTTCCTTGCTCTGATAATAATAAGGCAAGGCTCATGCCAACTGGTCCACCACCAATAATGATAATTGATTTATGTATCATATAATAAAGTCCATGAATGTAATTCTTAATATCTACACATAAATCTGCATAATATAAATGAACCACATGAGTAGCATATCTGTATATAAGACAGCAGGAAAATAAAAATAATTAAGCCCAAGTTATATACTTGGGCTCTGTATGAAGTCAGAATTAACCATTCATTCTCATAACATCTTCGTAACTTACCGTTACTTCCTTAGCTTTTGCTTTAGAGTAAATTAAGTCTGTTACTTTTTGTTCAATTGTCATTGCTTTTGCATTGTTTACACGTTGCTCATCTTGGAAATACCAAGCTAAATAATCTGTTGGATCTTCATACATAGTAGCCATAGCTTCAACAGTAGCTTTAACTTCGTCATCTGTTGCAGCAATTTCATTTACTTTAATGAATTCTTGCACTAACAAGCGAAGAGTTACCATATTTTTAGCATCTTTATCAAACATTTCATGAGTCAAATTAATTTGGTCATCTTTATAACCTTGACGCTTCATATTTTCTTTAGCATTATCCATCATATGATGAATTTCATCATGAACCATAGTGCTAGGAACTTCTAAAGGAGATACTTCTTTTAAAGCTTCTAATGCATTATCACGGGCTTTATTTTTTAAACGACGTTCAACTTCTAATTGAAGATTAGTTTTAATTTCGCTACGTAAAGCTTCTTCATTACCTGCTGCAACACCAATAGATTCAATGAACTCTTTAGTTAGTTCAGGTAGTTTTTGTTTAGCAACTTCTTTTACAGAAATTGTAAATATAGCTGTTTTACCTTTTAAGTTTTCTGCATGATACGTATCAGGGAATTTAACTTCAACATCTTTAGATTCACCAGCTTTTAAGCCTTCAACACCTTTTTCGAAATCTGCAAGCATCCAACCTTGACCTAACACAAATGGATAGTTCTCAGCTTTACCACCTTCAAATTCAGCACCATCAACTTTACCTAAGAAATCCACAGTAACTTTATCACCTTCAGCTGCAGCTGCATCACTTACTTCATGAGTAGCACGTTGTTTACGTAAAACATCAATTGTTTTTTCAACATCAGCATCAGTTAAAGTGCATGTAGGTTTCTCAACTTCTTTACCACTTAAATCACCAAGTTTAACTTCTGGTAATACTTCAAAAGTAGCAGCAAAAACAAATTGCTCACCTTCACTTGAAGTTAAATCAAATTTAGGATACCCTACAATATTTAATTTGTGCTCAACTAATAAATCAACAAAAGATTTATTTAATTGTTCATTTAATGAATCTTCGTAAGCGCGCCCACCATACATTTGCTCTACAACATTTTTTGGAGCTTTGCCTGGACGAAAACCTTGAACTTTAGCTTCTTTTGCGTATTTTCTTAATTTTGCTTCTACGCCGCTTGTAACAATAGCTTTATCTATATTAAATGTAACTTTTCTTTCTAAATTACTAATAACTTCTACTGACATTTTACATCTTCCTTGTAAACTTTAAAAATAACCGTGTATTATAACAGAACTATTTAAGCCGTTTTAGCTTTATTGACCAAAAATAACCTCACCACTTTTTTCTTGATGAATATTTGGATAATCTTCAGTTGGATTACCCGATGAACTATCTGAAGGTTCAATATCTTCACTTCCATAGTTACATTCATCAGCTCCTGAACTCCAAACTGGGATACCATACCCGTACATAGGATCATCAAAATCATACATAGAATATAATGAACAATAATTATAATATGCTTCTTTAGCATTATATTCTTGACTAATTTGCTGCTGAGCTTCAACTACATTTTCTTGCACGTCAGATTGCGAAATAGTCCCTGAGCTCTCATAAGCCTGCACTATTACAGAATTATCATCTTCAGAAAAAGCGTATTGTAAAGCTATTATAAAAAAGCTAAAAAATATTATTTTTTTTATTTTAGTAATAATATAATCCACCAATATTACTTTCTTGAACCGCATTATTTGGGTTTTGCGAATTATTAGTATAATAATTATTTGTTACATTAGTTGAACTAGAACCAGGTACGCCCATAGGAATCCCAACTCCTACCGTATATACAGGATATGGCTCATAATAATAACCTCCCCCATAATATGAAGTTCCATAGTAAGATGGTGAACTATAATAAGTTGTGGTTGTTTGATGATTATTTTCTATTTGATTAACTGCTTGACTACCTGTATATGTTTTACCTGTTTGGTTATTTGTTATTGTTGATTGACTAGTACCATTTAAACTATGCGATGCATTTACTGTATAGCTATGATTGTTATTATTATTTGTAATGGTGGAATTAACACTACCATAATCACCAACGTGATTATATTGAGTTTGCGCAGAGTAGCTCTGACCATTTTTTTGATCAGTTACAGTTGTGTTAACTTGCTCTTTCGTTGGGCTTTGATGATTAACAGTATTATTTACTTGATAATTACCATTTGGAGTGTCTATTGTTCGTGAAGTTGATGTTTGACGATCATGATGATACATGCCATCATCTTGTCTATGACCACCACCAAACATGCTTCTATCACTACCATCATCCATATCATCATGTCGAAACTCCATGCCCCCACCACCACCTCTGTCATAAGCTAACGCAACATTAGTCAATAATATGGCAAAAACTGGCAATAGTATATTTTTTGATTTCATATGATAATTTCCCACTACAAAATTTTACAATGAATGATATATTTTACCATATTAGATATAACAAAATATATTAATGATTAAAGAAACTATTTTGTTACAATAACGCAAATAATAAAGCAAAAAAGGAATAATAATGCGCCCCTCAAATCGAGAAAATAATCAATTAAGAAACATAAAGATCACTCGTAATTATACAAAACATGCAGAAGGTTCCGTACTAGTAGAATTTGGAGATACCAAGGTGTTATGTACAGCGAGTATTGAAGAATCAGTTCCAGGATTTTTAAAGGGTAAAGGTACTGGATGGGTAACTGCAGAATACTCTATGCTTCCCCGAGCTACAAATACACGTAATAAGAGAGAAATTAGCCAAGGTAAGCCAAATGCTCGTAACCAAGAAATTCAACGCTTAATTGGACGTAGCCTACGTGCAATAGTTAACATGAAAAAACTTGGTGAACGTCAAATATTAATTGACTGTGATGTTATCCAAGCAGATGGCGGCACACGCACTGCAAGTATAACTGGTGCTTATGTAGCATTACGTGATGCGATTGATACGCTATTAAAGAAAAACTTAATTAAAGAAACTCCATTAATAGATGCAGTTGCAGCTATATCCGTGGGTGTTTATAATGACATGCCAGTATTGGACTTAGACTATATTGAAGATAGTTCATGTGATACTGATATGAATGTTGTTATGACACAAAAAGGTGGAATAGTTGAAATTCAAGGTACGGCAGAAGGAAAGGCATTTTCTCGTTCTACATTGAATGAATTACTTGATTTGGCAGAGCATGGAATAAAAGAATTATTTGTCCATCAACAAAATTCGTAATTAAATTTTCATAAAATACCACTACAATAAAAAACTTGGGCTTGTGGCCCAAGTTTTTTATTGATATCGTCTAAACAAGATGCTCAAGATATTTGAATTGTGGACACGTAATGCTGATAGAATTTACGACGAGATGTACATATAATACATGAGGAGTAAATTCTGAAGTATGACACAGCCCAAGATTCAAAGATGAAGAGCAGGCTAGAATGGGATGTCATCGGCTTGTAATGACGGCCCAGGGGCATTAAACCCACCGCTTGGAGTTTGAGGAGATGGCTCGTTATTTGGCGCAGACTCATAACTAGGTTCTCCTGCATCTTCTGAACGTTCGCGGCTTCCAATAAACTCAATACTTGAGGCAGCTACACGAAGAGTAGCAACTGGCTTACCTTCTTTATTTATATAAGCGTTGGCACTAGGTGTGCCTTCCACCAATAATTTTGTACCTTTACGCACGTAATTTTGTACAACTTCTGCTGTTTTACCATTACAACTAATTTCTAACCAATCAGTTTTTTGATTTGCTTTTGAACCAGTTGTTACTGCAAAAGAAAATGTTACAAAAGATTCGCCACTAGGTGCATAACGCGTTTCTGGATCTCGACCTACATTACCAGTTACAATGATTCTTTTCATATTTACCGCTCACAAAAATATTATTAATAATCGTTATTATAAACTAGTTATAATCCATTTACATTTTTATTATTTGCTTATGATAACTTTTAAGTTCACTATTATGAGATATACTTAATATTGCACTATCAGGTAACTCAATTTGTAATAGTTCATATAAATATAATCCTGTATTAATATCCAACGAACTTGTTACTTCATCCAAAAAAATCATTTCTGGGCGATTAATTAATAAGCGACAAAAAATAACTTGCTGTTGCTCACCTGAAGATAGTGTTTTACTCCAGTCTCTAGTTATATGCAAACTATCTATATACTTATGTAATAAACATTTTTCTAATATTTGCTGACACACATCGTCATTTGGAAGGTTGTAACTCATTGGATAACAAATTACTTCTTTTAGCGAAGTATATGGCATATAATTTTGTTGAGAAACAAATATACTTTTTATTGATGGATTTTTATAAAAAAATCCTGAGTAATTATGCCACATTCCATTTAAGGTTTTTAGTATTGTTGACTTACCAACACCAACACCACCCATTATTAATACGCTAGATTTCGCTTGTAATATTATCTCAGGTATACAAAGCAATTTTTTATTTTCAGTGTCAAAAACTTCTAAATTAGATACGATTAAAAAATCTTCTTTACTCTTCGATATAGTATTAAAAGATTTATTTACACTCAATACTGCATTATCAAACTCTTGTAAACGCTTAGTAACAGCACGTAACTCTGCTAAATCATCATAAGCATAAATAAAATATGCAATTGCATATTGAACTCTACCGAATGCTGAATTTATTTGCATCAAATTACCAAGTGTAATTTTTTTAGCAAAATAATGCCCTGCCGCAATTATGCTGGGTAAAATAGTTGAGATACTTCCATATCCGTAACTAAATAAACCAATTTTTAAATTTAGTTTTGCAATATTTATAAAATTACTAACCACATCAGCAAACTCTTTTCTCGATAATGAGTTTTCTTTATCAGCACCATCATAAGCAGCTATTGCTAATGAGTTTTCGCGAATACGTACCAATGAATAACGAAAATTAGCTTCATATTTTTGTTGATTATACTTTAGACTAATTAATGGATGACCAATTTTAAAAGTAATAAATGTTCCTATTAAAGCATATATGAGTGCAGCCCAAACAATAAATCCGGGTATATAAAAGCTATAACCGTATATACTATAGATAAAACTCCCTGATAAATTCCATAAAATTATAATAAAGGAACCAAGAGTCATCAGTGAAATTAAAAATTTTAATGGGATTTTTATTGTAAGATTAACAAATGTATGAATATCTTCACTTATCCGTTGATCAGGATTATCCTGATAATCATGCACTAATTGAGTGTGATAAAAAGCGTTATCATTAAACCATTTATTTAGAAAATGTCCAGTCAGCCATTTTCTCCATTTGATTTCTAAGATAGCGGCAAAAAAAATACTCGAAGTAACTGCAACAACAGATACGCTCATCCAAAATAAACCAGTTTTTAATGAAGCGTAAAAAGATGGCAGATCATAACGCTGAATAGCATCATAAAATACAGAATACCAAGCATTAATTTTTACTGCACTATACACATCAGCAATACTAGCAAAAAATACAGCAAATAATAGGAAACAAGCTAAATATATTTTTTGGCTACTTTTCCAATATAGTATCAGTAAATGATACCAAATATATAATGCTGACCCTTTATTCATTCAAGATATCTTTTTAAATATTAATTAGAATATGCACAGATTAAACAAAATCTTTACAAAACAATTTTAACATATAGACTATCTGCAACAATTAAAAACAGACTCTATAACAACCATTTTTACATTTAATGCTTAGGGCACCACAAATACGAAACATTAAAAATAATTCAATAAAATCAGTATATTATTTAAACAAAATCATAACTTAAACTAATAATCTAGCTAAAATCGCATAAAAAGTGTTTAATATAATTTAAATAACAAAAATATTTATCCAAAATATTTTTATATAACTTTTGCAATATTACTGAAACTTACTCATCAAACAATGTAAACTTCAACATATATGTTATGCATATAGACGCGGTATTTTCTAAAAAAATATCAAAATCAAAAGCATAAAATATTATTACAGACTAAAAATATAATTTTATTTAAGGATTCTCATGAAAAAATTAAACTTACTATCCATGGTGCTAATATCTACATTAGCAACGACATCATTGACATCGTGTAATAATGGAGGCAATACGCCACCAACCAAACAAAATTCAAATTCTTTGCTTAAAAAAATAAGCGCATCGTCATTAGACCAAAAGCTTAAGAATCTAGCCAATATGACAGACGAAGAAAAAATATTACTAATTAATGAAATATCAGCAACACAAGATTATCCATATACTACAGATTTACAAGTATTATACAGATCTTATCTACATGCTATTATGGATGGAGAGTTTGGCGCAAACTATTTAGTACAAAAAAATATAGCATCAAATATAGATATTTTCCGCAAGTCAAAATTTCTTTCTAAAGATCCAATGGCAATTAGCGTAAGTAATAGTACATATCCAGATTTTATATTAACCCTAATTGAAAAGCGAATTTTAGGGCATGACTTAGAGATACAAAAGACTTTGGTGTCTCATTTGGTAAACTCAAATATAATAAGCCACTATAGTTACTATAGGGTTCTAACAACTATAAAAGATGGCTATTATGGAAATAATTATGAACTAACCACTATGCTACTAAAATATTTAGATAATAAAAGCTACCAACTTAGCGCAGTACAACAAGAATTATTTATACAATCTATCGATCAAAATAGATTCGACCTGAGTCAAAATGGCGTTAATCGATTAGCTTCATATATGCATAAATTATATTTTGACGACTTTGAAGCCTTAGATAAACTGCATTTACTACTAACGAATAAATTTAATAATAATAAGGAGATGTCTTATCTATTTGCTAAAAGTCTAATTAGACAAATTGATCTTATGTCTTATGATTACGGCATGTACGGTGGTGAATATATTGATACCATCAATAGACAAAAAAATAAAAATGAATTACTAAAATTTTCATTAATTCTTAGCAATCAAAATATGTATACAGAAGAATTAAAAAGAGCTTGGATTGGTGCACTAATAAGTATTGAAAGAAAATCAAAAGAAAAAGACAATGCATTTCTAAACTTAATGAATCAACTTATCACAAAAGATGAAGCTCAGCAACTATTCACCTCATATATAGTTACAAATGACATAAAAGAATCCTTAATAAAAAAAGGATTTAGTTTTGATAAATACCAATTTGGAAATTTACAAGAGTTTAATACTAATAGTGAAGCATTTTCTGGTGAGAAAGGTGTAATAACTATATCTGGAAATAATAAGTCTATTAAAGTACGTATTCAAAATTATTTAAATCAAGCTAAGAATATGGAAATAAATTCAAATATTGGATATGGTGGTTATAGCGTAACTTATGATGCTGAAGGAAACCCAGATTTATTAATAGTTTTAGCTGAGGGAGTAAATGATAAAAATATAAATAACGTGAGAAAAAAAATGCAAGCATTTTTAATAACTGATCCAAAATTCAAGTATCTTTATGATGATGTTGTTGAATCAGTAAGAGTTTATGACTTGAAAAACCCAAGCTATAATAAAGGTTCTGAAATAGCATTACTAATGAATAATACGGTAAGTAAAAGCTCAAAAAATTATGCTAGATTTCCGTTTTGGCTGCAAAAAGCCATTTTCACTCAAGAATTTAATGCCGATGATTATAAATATAATAACCTGATAAACTTTACATTTAGTCTTATGGAGTTATTACCAGAAAATACAGCGCAAAGTAAACAACTAAAAGAAACAGTATTTAAAGCCATTAAATATACGATTAAAAATAGTGGTGATAAAACTATTTTTAGCAATAAAGAAGATGAGCTAAAAGTAAAAAATAAACTCAATGTATTCATGAGTAAGAATCTTCTATCAAAATCTGCAGACATTAATGCGTTACTAAATAAATTATGGCCAACTATAAGCTTCCATGATAAATTTAGACTACTTTTATTATGCTCTACATTGGCAGGAGAAAATTCGTTAGGATATAATAACCAAGCAAATGAATTCTATTATAAATTATCAAATGTAATAGCAGAAAAAATGAGTAATGAGCCAATTGAAAACGATATTTCTTATGATTTTAGAGAAAATTTAACAAATGTAACCGATGCATTTGAAAGGAAAGAATCTATAGAAAGAATAATAAATAAACTGAACCATGATGCAACTACACTCACTCTATGGCAGAGGAGATAATATAATTAATAACAAAATAAAGATATATGTCTAAATTTTGTACTTTAGTCAGATAATAATTAAACCTATGTTTAATCTAAATCTGACTAAAGTAATTATAAAAAAGATTTAACGAAAACAATGATGAATTACTTGCTCTAGTGTATCCACCGCAACAACTTCTACTCCATTTATTTTCTCTTTTGGGGCATTAGCTTTTGGTACAACTACTGTAGTAAACCCAAGCTTTACTGCTTCTTTTATTCTATCTTGACCTTTTTGTACTGTTCTAATTTCGCCTGATAAACCAACTTCACCACATACAGCTAACTTCTCTGGTAATGGTTTATTTTTAAATGATGAAATAATTGATAAAACGACTGCAATATCAAGTGCTGGCTCTTGGACTTTTACCCCACCTACTATATTTAAAAATATATCTTGATCATAAAGTTGTATACCTAAATGGCGTTGCATTATCGCAATTAATAGAGATAATCTATAACCATCCATACCAACAGCTACGCGTCTTGCGGCCCTCATATGCGATTGATCAACTAAAGCTTGTACTTCAACCAATAGTGGGCGCGTTCCTTCTTCACTAATTAAAATACAACTTCCAGGTGTATTTGCACGATATGAAGACAAAAATAATGCAGATGGGTTATTTATTTCCCGTAATCCTTTATCAGTCATTGCAAAAATACCAAGCTCATTTACAGCACCAAAACGATTTTTTACTGAGCGCAACATTCGGAAATTTGAATGTTGCTCACCCTCAAAGTATAATACAGTGTCTACAATATGTTCTAAAACACGAGGTCCTGCGATTGCGCCATCTTTAGTAACATGCCCAACCAAAATCACAATAATTTGTCGTCCCTTTGCCAAACGAGTAAGCATACTTGAACACTCACGAACTTGGGCAACAGAACCAGGTGCTGATTGCAAAATTTCTGAGTAAACAGTTTGAATTGAATCAATCACAACTACATCCGGAGTTTCAATATCAACTATTGGTAAAATTGACTCCATGCGAATTTCAGAAAGAAGGCGTAAATTTTGATGAGATGCCACATCTAATCTCTTAGCTCGTAAAGCTATTTGTTGTACAGACTCTTCCCCTGTAATATAAAGAACTTTATTATTTTCTGCTATTTTAGCCAATGTTTGTAAAAGTAAAGTTGATTTACCAATACCTGGATCACCACCTAACAAGATCACTGACCCCTGAGCTAATCCACCACCTAAAACACGATCTAGTTCACCAATCCCAGTAATTTTTCTTCCAACATCTTGCGCTGTAATTTGATCTAATGTTACAACAGAAGATTGCTTATTTAAAGCACTAAATCTAGTGTTAATAACGGCCTTAGCTGATACTTCAATAGTTTCAACTAAACTATTCCAATTACCACAACCACTACATTTACCTTGCCATTTACTATGTTTCTCGCCACAATCGCTACATTCAAATACTGTTTTATCTTTGGCCACTATATTTTCTTTCTAATCATATATTTTTGTAAAATAATAAACCTACTATATGCAGTATTTTGCTTGACATAACTCATGTCATTTTACATAATATTTTTAAAGCATGTAATCCGATCAAAATTATTTACATAATAAGCTAATATTTTACTATGTAGTATAAATCTATACAAAAACATTTAATCTATTATGAAATTTACTTAGATAATGTTTTCATCCAAATTAATTATATATTATTAAAAATATATAACCATATTCAATTGACATATATGACATTTAAGAATTTATAATTATGCTTATAAAGAATTAATAAGGAGTCGTATCATGAAAAAAATTTTAGTCTTACTATTTTCCGCATCTTTAATGGCATGCAATAATGGCGGAGATAAAACTAATAATAAAAATAATCTTAACAATTTAAATTTAAAAATAACAAATAATGCGGAAAATCTTTCTAATTTTCAAGAAAATAATAAAAATAGTGACATAAGTAAATTATCTTTAGCAACTATTGGTTTGTTACTTTCTAAAACTAAAGATGGTGTAGCTCATAAATCTCGATGCACAGGAATAGCTATTTCAAAAAATAGAATATTAACTGCTGCGCACTGCTTTAAAGAAAACGGAACTATTTATAATAATTCAGATATAAAAATATATCAATATCAAGTAGGAAATGATTTAGGTAAGGTTATATTGGAAGCAAAACCTCAAAACTTAACTTATAATATAAATGAAGATTTATATAAAAAAGGTTCTGACTTAGCAATTTTAACCTTTAATAATGCTAATTTCGAATATTTTATTCCAGAAAACAAACTGCTAACTTTAAATAATAATACATACTCGCAAAATGCAAAAACCAATCATGAAAAACTCACAAATGCTTTAACCACCATATTTCAAAAAGATTCTCGTATATATCGCTTTGCTTGGGGTTCCAATGCTAAGTTTCAAGCACATCATATGCCTCTTTTCAATGATAATAAAACTACTAATATAGCATTTGGCAAAATATATCCAAATAATAAAGATGAGTTCCAGTTTTATAATGAAAATAAATATATTTTCAAAGGCAATACTACAAATAAAAGTTTAAAACTAATTAATGGAGATGATTTTTATTCAAACACAAATATATTTAATAGTGAAGAAATGCCAATAATTAGTGAAAATGGTGATAGCGGTGGGCCGATATTTATTTGTAATAACTTAACCTAAGCGCAATTATACATGGACATATCCAAGATGAAGATGGGCCAAATAAAGGCATCACATATGGAACTCAAAGCACATTACTAAATCCATATTTTGATCAATTGATTAATTATAATTAAAGTTATAAGTATAAAATTAGTTATAGTGGTTTTTATGCTTTAACATCATATGATCTTAAATTACAGAACCCTATAACTAAACTTATATTTACTCGATATAACAGAAAATAATATTACTTACAATTGTCTTTTCTAAATACTATACTCTTTTTGCCTTAGTAAATAACTTAAAAAAATTATTACTTGTTGACTTAGCCAATTCTTCCAAATTAATTTCTCGTAAATCAGCAATAAATTGTGCAGTATTTTTTACGTATGCAGGTTGATTAGTTTTGCCACGATATGGCACAGGTGCTAAATACGGAGAATCTGTTTCAACCAATAATCTATCTAATGGGACAAATTTAGCAACTTCATGAACCTGTGTAGCACTTTTAAATGTTGCAATACCAGATAGAGAAATATATGCCCCTAAATCAAGGAATTTGCGTGCCCAAGTTATATCCTCTGTAAAACAATGTATAACTGCCCCACACTCTTCAATACCTGAATGTTGTAACATCCCATGAACATCATGAGCTGAGTCTCGTGTATGAATTACCAATGGTAATCCTGATGTTTTAGCAACATCTATATGGATCTGAAACCTATCATGTTGCCACTTCATATCTTGGTCTTTACTCCAATAATAATCTAACCCAGTCTCACCAATAGCAACAACTTTCTCTTCTTTGCTAAATTCTAAGAGATAATCGTGTGATAAAACAAAATCTGGTAATTTTTCATCTGGATGTATTCCTGCGGTAGCAAATAATCTTTCATCACTCTTGGCTATATCAATCACATCAATGATATTGTCTGGACGAGTAGATACTACAAGTGCGTAATCAACATTATTTTCACTCATATTTGTAAGCAAATTAGGTAAATTTGATTTTAATTCTGGAAAATTTAAATGACAATGCGAATCTATTAACATTTTATTATCTCATTTTGCTAAAATATATTCCTTATACTCTATCGTAATTTAATGATGTAGCTTGGTACTTAAAAAACATTTTTTATTTGCATCTAATTACAAACATTTAGAGTATCACAATGACATTATTTTATCTTGTTGTTTGATTACAAAGTATAAATTTTACGGAAAAAAATATAACATGGGCCATACAGGCAAAATATATGTAATATCAGCGCCATCAGGCACTGGCAAATCAACCTTAGTAAATGCACTGTGTAGCGTTGATCAAAAAGTACAGCTATCGATATCTCATACTACTAGGGCAATTCGCCCTGGAGAAATAGACGGAGTAAATTACTTCTTCGTTGCAACAGATAAATTTGAAGAAATGATTAAGAAAAAAGAATTTATTGAACACGCTAAAGTATATGATAACTACTATGGTACAAATATAAATACCATTCATAAATTTTTAGCTAGTGGAAAAGATATAATTCTTGAAATAGATTGGCAAGGCGCACTACAAATTAAAAATATTTTTCCAGAATCGGTTTTAATATTTATATTGCCACCATCATTAGATGCATTAGCAGAAAGATTATACAAGCGAAATACAGATAGCCGCGCTGTTATCCAAAAAAGATTAAGCATGGCTGTAGAAGAAATTGGACATGCTCCAGAATTTGATTATATGATAATTAATGATAGTTTTGAAGAAGCATTGCTAGATTTAAGAAGTATAATGAGAGCACCAAGAAACACAACACAAAACATGTTGGAAATAGTTAAACAAAAATTTCATTTTTAAGAAGAAAGAAGACACAAATGGCACGTTTTACTGTAGCAGATTGCATGGAAAATATACCTAATCGTTTTGATATGACTATTTCGGCAGCATTACGCGCTCGCCAAATAGAAAAAGGTAATGAAGTAATGGTAGATCAAGAAAATGGAGATAAAGCGACAGTTATAGCATTACGCGAAATAGCAGAA
>JAQUVM010000133.1 GCA_028693355.1 Burkholderiales bacterium | reverse complement strand
TTGATAATCTATTTCTAAAGATGATTACTGGTTTTTTTATCTTATTACCAATGATAATAATTATCTATCATTTAATTGGTAAATATTATCAAAACAAACAAAGAAAGAAGTGATATAAATGTATAATTTTAAAAAAATAGAAAAAAAATGGCAAAGTTATTGGGTTGATAATAAAACATTTCAAGCTAATAATAATAGTAAAAATGAAAAATATTATATTTTAGTTGAGTTTCCTTATCCATCTGGATCAGGTCTTCACGTTGGGCATGTCCGTAGTTATACAGCTTTGGATGTTTTAGCGCGTAAAAATAGAATGCAAGGTTATAACGTTTTATTTCCAATGGGGTGGGATGCTTTTGGTTCACCCGCTGAACAATATGCTATTAAAAATCATATTCATCCTAAAGAAGCAGTAAAAGAAAATATTAGGACATTTAAAGAACAAATTCAAGCTTTAGGGATTTCATATGACTGGAGTCGCGAATTTTCAACTACTGATGAGGATTATTATAAGTGGACACAATGGCAATTTTTGAAATTTTATGAACATGGTTTAGCGTATAAAGATAAAAAAGCTATTAATTGGTGCCCAAGTTGTAAAGTTGGGTTATCAAACGAGGATGCGGCTGGTGGCAGTTGTGAAAGATGTGGTACTAAGGTTATCCAAAAGGAAAAAGAACAACGGATGCTTAAAATGAGTGCTTACGCTGATCAATTACTTGACGGATTAAATGATAATCATTTTCAGGAGCGTATTAAAACGGCTCAAATTAATTGGATAGGCAAAAGTACAGGAGCGGAAGTTGATTTCAAAATAAAAATAGATAAAGTAAACCTTGGTAATTTCAAATCCAATAATAAGACAGACAAGATGCTAGCATTTGCTGCTACCATATATAATAAATTCAAGGAAGAAGATATAAAGGTTTGGTTTAATGGAACAATTGGGGTGGCAGGTTACTATGGAGACTTCTTTGATGACCCAACCGATTTGGACTGTGGGGTTGAAACTTTCAATTTTGCAAAAGCCCGCGCTATACTGGAAACATTAAATTTTGAATTTATCAGTGAAAAATATAACGAGAAATTTTCTATTGCTACATACTGTAAAGAAGAAATCACTCTTGAAATAGGAACCTTTGATCAAGATTTAGGCGATAATGTAGTAAATTTAAATGGCGTTGATATTCCGGTTCCGAATGAATCTTGGTTGGCTGAATGTTATCGAATAACTGCTCAAAAAGAAAGAAGAGCAGGAAAAAATGATGCTTTAAGAGCACAGTTTTTAGAAAATTTGGTAGGTGAGGACACATTAACGGTTTATACAACAAGACCTGATACATTATATGGGGTCACCTTTATGGTAGTAGCGCCTGAACACCCACTTATCACTAAATTGCAAAATCAAATCACAAATATGGCCGAAATAAAGAAATATCAAGAACAAGCTATTATAAAAAGTGAATTTGAGCGTTCAGAATTAGCAAAAGATAAAACTGGGGTTAAATTAGATGGTGTATATGCAATAAACCCTGTTAATAATGAAAAAATTCAGATTTGGACAAGTGATTATGTCATGATGAACTATGGAACTGGTGCTATTATGGCCGTTCCTGCACATGATGAAAGGGATTATGACTTTGCTAAAAAGTTTGATATTCCACTAAAACAAGTAATTGCGCCTTATTTCCCGGCAGATCCAGGTAACGAAATTAAACCTGACGTAAAAACAGAAACACGTAATTCTATCATTGTAGCTTTAAAGCATTATGAAAAAGATGAGTATTTATGTCTTAATTGGAAAATAAAAGATTGGCGTAGCTTTATCGTCGGTGGAATTGAAGATGGTGAAACAATTGAGGAAGCAGCTTTAAGAGAAGTAAGAGAAGAAACAGGATATCAAAATTTAGAAATAGAAAAGATTTTAGATTTTCAACATCACAGTAATTTTTACGCAGCTCACAAAGATGTAAATCGTTATTTAATTGCTACTCAAGTGATTGTTAAATTAAAAGATGGTGAAGAGCAAGAAGTTGATTCTGAAGAAAAAGAGAAACATACAACTGAATGGATTAAAAAAGAAGATTTAATTAATTTTGTTAATTTATCTAATCATAAATATATGGCAGAAGCAATAGTTAACGGACAAACGTCATATGCTGGTGATGGAGTTATGATTAATTCGGATATTTTAAATGGTATCGATAATAAGAAAGAGTCAATTGCTAAAATGATTGATTACCTAGAAGAAAATAAACTTGGTACTAAAAAAACAAATTATCGCCTACAAGATTGGGTATTTTCTCGTCAACGCTTCTGGGGTGAACCGATTCCAATGATCTATTGTGAACATTGTGGATGGGTACCAGTTCCGTTAGAAGAATTACCGGTCAAATTACCTGACGTAGCCCAATATGAACCAACTGATAATGGTGAAAGCCCACTTGCAACGATTGATGAGTGGTGTAATGTAAAGTGTCCTAAGTGTGGGAGCAATGCCCGTCGTGAAACCGATACAATGCCTAACTGGGCAGGTTCATCTTGGTACTGGCTTAGATACATGGATCCACATAATGATCAAGAATTTGTATCTCAAGAAGCATTAAAGTATTGGGGTAAAGTTGACTGGTATAATGGTGGAATGGAACACGCTACTAGACATTTACTATACGCTCGTTTTTGGAATCAATTTTTATATAATATTGGTTTGGTGCCAAATAAGGAACCATTTGAAATTAGAACTGCTCATGGTATGATTTTAGGTGATAATGGCGAAAAAATGAGTAAAAGCAAAGGAAACGTAGTTAATCCAAATGATATAGTTGATGATATAGGAGCAGATGCTTTAAGAACCTATGAAATGTTTATTGGTGATTATGAAAAAGAAGCTGCATGGAGCACCAACGGTTTGAGAGGCTGTAAAAGATTTTTAGACCGTTTGTGGCGCTTACAAGAAAAACTAAACGATAAAGTTGGTTATTCTAATGAAGTGTTAGTTAACAAAACAATTAAGAAGGTATCTTCTGATATTGAAAATATGAAATATAATACCGCAGTATCAGCTTTAATGATTATGGTTAACGAATATGAAACTATGGAGAACATTACTAAAGATGACATGCGTATTTTATTAATGCTTTTAAGTCCTATTGCTCCACATATTTCTGAAGAAATAAATAAAATTAATGGGTTGGGTAATTCTTTATGTGAAAGTGCTTGGCCAGACTATGATGAAGAAAAAACAATTGATGAAAACTATGAAATGATTGTTCAAGTTAACGGCAAAGTTAGAGGCAAAATTTTAGTATCAACTGATACAGAAAAAGATGAAATGGAACAACTTGCTCAAGAGATTGATAATGTTAAAAGATATATTGAGGGAAAAGAGATTGTAAAAATTGTAACTGTTCCTAAGAAACTTGTTAACATTGTTATTAAAATGTGATATATGAATAATAATTTATATATGTATGAGCATGAACTTCAAGCCAAAGGAATAAAATATATTGGTGGGGTTGATGAAGGAGGGCGCGGGCCTCTAATTGGTCCTGTTGTTGCTGCTTGTGTTGTTCTTCCTACTTCTTTTAAATTAGCTGGACTAACGGATTCTA
>JAQUVM010000046.1 GCA_028693355.1 Burkholderiales bacterium | reverse complement strand
GGTCTGCTAATATTTTCCCTTGCTTACTTATATATACTCGATTTACCATTTGAGATACACCAAATACAATGAGAACTAAAATTGCAGTTATTATAATGATCTCATAGATAGTAAAACCATAAGAATATTTATTTTTTGGTTGTGGATATATTTTCATTATTATTTCATTTACCAATTTTCATTATTTTGATATATGTGCTGAGTAATTGAATCTGATGAGCATGTTAGTTCTGTAATACCACCAAATGCTTGGTTAATAGCAGCTTTATCCCAATTATTTGAATATCTTCCATCACATGAGCATGAAATTATAGTATTTTGGCGATCTTGATTTGGTTCAAAATATACTGTCTTGTCTGGCACGTTAATCGATTTTACAATAGAAACAGAACTATAAAGAACGCCACTTTCAACATTATCACCTATTTTATCACCATATAATAAATCAATTTCCTTTAAAAACATTCGACATGCTTGAGGAACAACTGAGATTTGACCATTATTAAAAATACAATACAATGGAAAATCATTACTAGCATAAGTCCAAATTGGCATATTTTTTGCCTCGTACTCTACAGTCTTAACTGAACCTGAGTCAATAAACATATTTTTGGGACAAGTAAATGTCTCTCTTGGTTGCTTAAAAACAAAATGAATAGACTGAGATGGAGGTAAAAAACAATAATGATTCGATGTATTACATAAGAGCTTATCATGGCTACAAATTAAATACCCAGGATAAAGATCATTATATTCATTAATTACATTTGACGATTTTTGTTTAGCTATCATACCTAGATGCTCTTTTGTGCAAGCTTCTTTATAATCAGCTGTCAGATTTGATAAAAAACTATCTGCAGATAAAGAACTTGTTACAACTAGACTATCACTATTACTATATAAATTATCAGATTTCTTTTTAGATATACCATTAAAACTTACACTTTTTATTATACCTATATAAATTTGCTCAGCTACATTAGTAATATCTGCGTAACCTGATGCAAATATTCCAAAAAAATTCTTTCCGTTTTGCATTATTATGTCTGTTTGCATAGTATTTTTATTAGTACTATCACCTAAAGGATAACCTGTATCTTTAACACGACTTAAAAAACCATTGTCTACGCTTAAATCTTTTCGTGGAAACCCATCCAACATATTAAGGTTAATTACTAATCCATTTTTGGTTAATTGATGTGTATCACATAAGTCCACATGTTCTTTATCAAGATAATTATTTTCTTTCTGTAACCCCCATGATCCGCCTATGCCATTAACTACCCCAGAACTTTCATAATAAGCACTTCCAGCACCAAATTTATTCATAGCACTAACACCTAATTGTTGAGTGATTTTTCTAGATATGTTTTTATCATGATCTACATTATTAGTATAAAACATAATTGCTTGCATTTCTCTACTAACGTTATTATATTTTAATGAAACACATGGCAAAATACCCCAATTTAAGGAGTTAGGGATATTACCCTTAACTTTACTAAACTTAATAACTATTGGATCATTATTAGGATTATTTATTGCAGACTCATAATACTCATTATAATTAGTTTTAATTTCATTTATGAACACACCCGCATACAATTTTGTAAAATCGGCATACTGAGATGCGTATTTACGTTGGATTGCCTCATTTATTAATGAATAAATAAATGGAGATATTATAACTAATATTGCAATCGTAACTACTAGCTCATATATTGTAAAACCTTGATTTTTATATTTATCTATCTTCATTACAACTCTATTCTAACCATTGGTGAAGGTGAGCATGTTGCATTTAAAATTATGCCAGATACACTACCACCTGAAATACTAACATTGTCACATGAACAAGATATGATATTTGAATCCCTTTTTTGATTTATTCTTGATCGAGTATATTGCGTAGGAATAACTTCAACACTTGATGGCTTACTATATTTACCTATTAATTTACCACCACTAAATTTCAAACCTACATTATTTGTAGTCGAAGCAACACATGCATTAGAAACTTGCTTAATACTCTTATCATTCATTAGGCAAGTACCATTAGAATACAATTGTGGAGATGGTATTATCATCTGTGTCTCGATTGAACTGGTTTCTAAGTAACTACCATTTGGACATGTAAATGAAGCTTTATTTACAGTATAACGAATAGCATTTGATCTTCGTGATATAGGTACGAAACAGTACGATCCATTATTTGAATTACATGAAAAGATATCTTTTGAACAAATTAGAATAGAGGAATATGGACCTCCATTAGCATCATCATGGGTTTCATCAACTGCTTCTTTTAGTATGTCACCAACATGGCTCTCCGGACATGGAGTAAGTGCTACAATATTTTTCTGTGGTATAAGATTTTCAACTTGTAATCCACCTCCTGCAATACCAATACTTGACTCTTTTCTATATATTACACCATCTGATTTATGTTTACTTTTATGCACTATATCAAAATTTTTGCTATACACTGGTCCTAAAAAAATCTGTTCATCTTTTGCTAATGAGCTTTGATTACCAGAGAAAAATATCCCATGAAAACTTTCCATATTTTGCATTACAATGTCTGTTTGCATAGTATTCCCATTTGATTCACCAAATAAATGTGCATCATCTTTAACTCTATTTAAGTAGTGTACATCCGTAGATGATTTTTGTGTACCTTTTGGAAAATTAGTTAACATATTCAAATTAATAACTAAGCCATTAGCAGTTAAAGTAGATGTATCACAGCTAATAATAGTTAAAAGACTCATAAAAGGATTACTTCTAGCTAGAGCCCATGTACCATTAATACCATTTACTACACCATTGTCATAATAAGCACTACCTGGACCAAACTCATTCATAGCTTTGATACCTAATTGTCGACTAATTTTCCTATGGTCTACTTTAGTATTATCGGTATAAAACATTATAGCTTGAATTTCTTTACTTGAAGAGTCATATCTGATAGATACACATGGAATTACCCCCCAATTAAGTGATCCGTGCATACTGTTTTTTATTTTTGAAAAAGGTATAACTTGTGTTCTTGTTGGATTATTTTGAGCATTTGTATAATACTCACTATAATTACTCTCTATGTACTCAATAAATTTATTAGCATAAGTATTTGAATAATCTACATATTCCATTGCTGTTCTTTTTTGCATCAAATCTCGGATTGCAGAATAAATAAATGGTGATGCTGCCACCATAATTGCGATAGCTATTAATATTTCATATATAGTAAATCCGCGTTTTTTATTCATTTTTAAATTCATTTTATATTAGCTATTTATTAGATTATTTTTTTATTTAAATTAAATTTATTTGCTATCTGAAATTTTTATTAGTATATTATATTTACCAATATGAAAATCTTTTATTGAATTCTTTTTACATATTGTATTCATTAGCGTCGTATATTTTGTTGTTAATTCTGCTTTTTGGGCATAGGTATTTCTTGCAGTAAATTTACAATTTTCATTGACCATAATTAATGGTGCAACACTATCTTGCATATCAAATTTTGAGCTTAAACTAACTAAAATCATATCATTGTTAGTTTTTTTGCTAAAGGTCTGTGAAATAATTTCATTCCACGTAACAAGCTCATATATAGCTCCATCAGTATCTTTTATAACAGCAGCTTTATAATCCACATAATCATTTAAAACATATGGTAAGTGATCTTTTATTTTAGATGCTGCAATAGCTACGCTAGTACCAGTATTTAGATCTGCAATCGCAAGCTTAGCGGCAGTTGCGTAATTAACAATATTACCAGCGACCAGCTCTGCATTTGACTTTTCAAAACGCGTAGCAGATAACGGACTATCATGTCTGAGGTTAAAAACTGCAGCAAGCGCTATAATGCTTGCTGCAACTCCTGCGAGGATTACCCACATTTTTTATTTATTCTATCTAAATATTAGTTAGATGTGAATGTCATTTTCACAGGACCGCTAGAACCACACGCTGTCTCAACCGATGCTTTATCTGCGCCAGGAGTAGTTGTACCTGTTCCAACGGCTATAGTTACAAACTCACCAGAAGATACTAATTTGCCTAGTGCTGCTTTACAAACACCATTTGGAACATTTGCATACACAATATCAAAAGTATTAGCAGTTTTTCCATCTACAGTTACAGCTCCAGCAAAAGAACTATTAAGTGCAGTAGCACTTGCCCCTAAATCACCAGGGTACGCCTTAGATTTAATAATGTCTTCAGTCTTCATACCAGTATAACCAGTTGGTTCATTAGCATAAACTTCATGAATCTTAGTTTGGAACATTGTCAAGTCACCAATTAATGTATTTGCATGATTAGAAGTAGAAATACGTGAATAAATACCATATACAAATGCTAAGAAACCAACGATTACACCAATACCGATTAACAATTCAACGATTGTAAAACCAGAATTTTTTTTAAGTTGTTTTAAGTTTTTCATACTTTACCCTTTTTTAAATTTTTATAATTAATTTTTATTTTTACAAAATATATTTATATAATAAATAGATTATTCTATTCTCACTATTCTTAAGTTTTTCTTTAACACTCTTCTACTGCCAATTACCACCTTTCTGCTTATATACCAAATATACCATTAAATACCTGCTGTAGTCAATAAATCTAAGATAAATGACATTACACCGCTTAATAAAAATATAACTGTTCCGACTAACACGATAAAAGCGGCTGTTTTAGCCATAGTTGCTTGACGTGTAATTAATTCTACCCCATCATTATTTAAATTAGCAATTATCTCTGGCATAGCTTCAACTAAAACCCCTTGCTCAGATGACATCGCTATTTCATCTATCACTGATTTATCTGGGAAATTCATTCTCAAATTAAGTAAAGCCTCACCAATAGATTTATCAGTCTGACGCAAAATACGGTTGATCCTATATCTTAGATATGGAGATGCTGATTTATTTATCACTAATAAAGCCTGCTGCTGTGACATATCTGACATCATCAGTGAATTTAGCGCATATAGAAATGAACATCCATTCATAATGCGATAAACGCTAAAGGGCGGTAGCTTATCTAAAGTAACTCTAAACTTTCCGTTATAATTTGGCAATGCCCACATAGTCCATACAACAACTACAATGCTAGTAGTGATAGTTAAATAAAATATAGGGTCAAAATAATCTGACAATGCTACCAGAATACTTGAGTAGTCAGACATAGTAGTTTTATCAATTGAACTTGTCAATGATGGGACTAACTCATTAAAAAACATTGACAAAATACCTACTGACATAGATATCTGGATAAGAGGCGTAAATAATGCTTCTTTAAAAATCTTTCTAAATGTCGCCTGCTGTTTAGCTATTTCAGAAGCTTTGCTAAAACCTATATTAATTCTACCAGATAATTCTGATGCGTAAATCTGACTTACCTCAGAAGATGGCGCAAATTCTTGCAAAGTTTCTCCAATTAAGCGCCCTCTTTCTAATCTACTTCTTATATGTCTATACAATTTTGATAATGATGTTTGTTTACCCCTCTTACCCATTTCCTCATTTCTTATCAAGCTTGACAATACCAAAACTGGCTTAACGCCACGCTTAGAGTTATCTGTCTGACGTGACATAATTCGATAAAAACGTAATCGCTGTTGCATATTAAATGCCAGCTTCATTTGAAGTTTCTCAAGCATTTAATGCTCCAGCAACATCCTCTATTGCTACGCCCAAATTATCTTGATAGGTTACTAATTTTAATTTAGATTCTAAAGACTCTGGATCGACAACTCCATTTTTTACCTTAGCAAGGCCATGAGCCATCATAGTATATCCATTTAGCTTTTCAATCCAATAGCGATACGCATCATACATCTTATTATCACGCATATACTGTAAATATTGTTCATCAGGTAAGATAAATTCAGCAACTACAGTCCTGCCGATATTACCGTTATAACAGCGTCTATCTGTTTTTTCATCATAATAACCACAGCCACTGCTTCCATTAGAAATATTACGAACATAGATACCATCTAATCCACCATGTTCTTTAAATGTTTCTTCCAAACGCTGTTTCAACGAATCATTTACTCTATCTAAGTTATTTTTTAGCTTAAGCTTACACTTGGGACAAATCTCTGGTACTAAATGTTGAGCAAATAATCCTGTAATCATATCTGGAGATAATAGTAAATTTCTATCTGCTCCAACCATGATTAAACGGTCAATAATCATTTGTGCATTACGTGCATGCACTGTAGAAATCACTGGATGCCCAGTATTAGAGGCTGTAATTGCTGCATCTGCGGTTGCTGCATCACGAATCTCACCAATCATAATAATATCTGGATCTTGACGCATAGCTGCAACTACAGTTTCACGATAACGACGTTTTTTTAATTCCGCATCATCAGTTGACGCAATCGCAATTTGGCGAGCTGAGTACGTTACTTTTATTCGCTTTGTAATATATTTATTAGTAATTGGATCTAAAATAACTTGATCTACTTCGTCATCAACTACAATTGGATACTCAACAGGATCTTCAATTGTTAAGAAATTAATCTCGCCTTTAGCTTTTAAAAGATTTTGTTTAGCTAATAGTTGTAAAGTAGTTGATTTACCCGAACCAGTTGGCCCACATACCAATGTAATACCACCTGAGTGAGTAGAGTTACAATACTCTAGCGCTTCCATTTGAGCCTTTGAATAACCTAATGTAGAAAACTCAATGTTTTGCCCGAGTGGCAATAAACGTAGCACCATAAAGCAATTACCACCCTGAGTAGGACCAGTCGCTACACGAACACCAGCTAAACCAGTTGGTAAAAAATCATGGCGCATATTTGCATCTTGCTGAGTTCTTGGGTTATAACTTGTTCCAGATGATAAAGTCATTGAATTATATAATGCCGTACATAACGATACACCATCTTCAAAAGTCAATTGCTGATACACATATAGTGATCCCAATTTACGAAACTGAATAAATGTCGATGGTGCACGTAATTCAATATGTATATCGGTTACTTTTTCAGAAAACGCAATAGAAATTATTTCCATAACAGTTTTTTGAATCTGATTGGCATCTTGCATAGCTGCAACACGACTACTATCATCGTAATAACTACTAACTTCTTCTTGAGTAACGTACTTTACTCTATCACGGGGAACAAAAAACTCACCTTCGTCAGTAACTATATTTTTAAAATATGCTACTTTTGATAAAACTTGACGATCATTTTTATAATTTTCGTTTATTAAAATACTACCATCACCCAATAGTACTAATTTAGCTCGTAAATCCTGCGATAATTCGTATTTTGCACCTTTAGCGGTTAAAACTCCTGAATATTCCATTTTTTAATCCTTATGGTGCTCTCATTATTGGAGGAACCTGATTAAGAGACTGATCTCCTGTATTACTAGAATCCGTAGTCGAAATATTAGAGCTCACCAAGCCTGCAGATGGTACATCAAATGATGAATTATAAGTTCTTTTTAATAAAACTGACTTACCACATTTTTTGCCACATTTAGCTACAGAAACACCAGACATTGATATATTTCTTACAGTATAACCATCAACCTTATCACCAATATAGACTAAAAGTGTTTCACCATTTGGAAACTTTAAATTTGCAAAACTATTATTTTTGTTAACTATTACATTTGTCACTAAAATATCAGCAACTTTTGGTGCAGATAAAAGATAACTACTGTTGCTAGCACCTGTTGATGCTCCACTTTGTGATATTTGTGGAACTAATTTGGCTTGCTGCTCTTTTATGGCAGCTTGGCGCTTTAATTCATTTAATTGGTTATAATCATTATCAGCACGCTGCAAAATAGGACTACTTACTAATGAGTTAGACTTTGTAGTAGGTTTTACTGCAGAAGCATTAACTGTCGCAGAAGATTCAACTGCATTTGCTGTTAATATAGTCAAAGCGCTACCAATAATTAATGCTAGTGTTAATTTTAATTTATTTTGCATCAAACTCTCCAACGATTTTCCAATTCATAAAACCAGAATCATGATCTAGTGTCATTGTCAACTCAGATAAGTAAAGGTTATTAATAATATTATTTTGATATAAAAATAATGGAGAGTATCCTGAAGATATATCAAAATGGCTACCATTTATATCAGTATGCATATCAAGCAAATGTGATGATTTTTTTAACATTTCAGATTTATTTTCTATACTTAAGCTACTTGGTATAGCCGTATAATGTGGAAAACTAATTTTCTCAACTAATTCAGCTTCAGTATCTGATTTCATAACTATATTATCACCTAACAATGAACGTATATCAACGTTATCACCTTCATAGCCGGCATTATAAGATACTGTTACACCATCAATAGTACATTTAAACTCTTTGGTTCTCCAGTGTCCATTATCAATTAAATATTTATCAAAATTTCTTAAGCAATCATTAATAAATATATTAGCTGGATATGACTGTATTACAACAGGTTTAGCAGCTTCTGGCACAGTATCTAAATCTGGTTCATCAGTAAAATAATCAGTTATTTGATAGATAGCAAATAATATTACAGCAACTCCAGCTATTATAGCTCCAATTTTTTTTTCTTTAGTCCGATCTAATTTCCTAATAGCTCCATGAGTGCTTTTACTTCTAAAAAATAAATACTCAGATGCTAGTATATTATCATCTTCAGAAAAAAGCGTACCAAACTTTACCCCAAGCTTATATTCAAAAGCTGAATTATTAAAAAAAGGAATATCATCCGGCACAAATACTACATCAATACTATACCTACCGGTTAAAAACTCTAGTCTTTCTTTTAGCTCATCCAAACTACCTAAAAACTCACCATTTTCTGGCGATATAGCGCCTTGATAAACAAAAACATAGCCATATACAGGATCTTTAGCATTACTATCAAAACAAAAACAAATAATGCAACTATCAGTCGTATCAACTTCAGCTAAAGAATCAACTATATGAAGTGCTAAAGACTTTGGTTTTTTTAGTTTTAAAAATATTTCTCTTTGAGAACTCTCTTTAGGGTAACGTCCAAAACCGTAAACATTACTGAATTGTTTTGAACGGCAGTAAAAATCAAATTTACAATCTTTAAGATAGTTCTTTAGGAGGAATCTTTCACCTGAGATTTTGGTTTGCCAAATTAAATCAGAAATAAAATTAATTCCATTTTTTACATAATGCTTCATACTATCATTACATCTTTATAACTCGAGGTGTTACCATAATAACAACTTTTTGACGAGATTTTTGGGCTGATATACCACCACCAAATAACCAGAAGCTTGGACTACCAACACCGGCTTCTGACACCAAATTGAAGTCGCTATCAAAACCAGTAGTTACATAAGTATCACCATCACGCATTGTTACTTTTTGCATAGCATTACGTTGAATCATATCAGGTAATTGAACCATTGATCCACCTTCAAGAGTAAAATTCTTCAACGCCTTAAGTGAGCTTAAATTTAACGACAATTGCAAATTAACTAAACCACTCTTCTCAATAGTTGGTAAAACATTTAGCGTAAAGCCATAACTTAATTGCCCTGTTGTTATTGATTGCTGAGAACCTGCAGCCATAACCTGAGTTACACTAACACCGGATACATAACCTTGTTGCTCTACTATCTGAATTGGAACAGGTTGATTATTAAGTGTTGTTGCTGCGGCTGAAGTAACTAATGACGATTTGGTCATAGTACTTAATGCGTTTGCAACTAGTTGAGAACCACTTAAAGAGCCAGATTTAGCAGCTACTGTAAAACTTTGTGTAGTCGCGCTAGGTGCAAATACAGGAACAAGTCCGCTAGCACTAGGAGAACCAGCTCCAGCCATACCATTCATATTAAAGCTAGCATCAGTACCACCTAACACAATATTCCAGTTAATCATATAATTATCTTCGGCATTTGTCTCAACAGTCATAACCTGT
This sequence comes from Burkholderiales bacterium, assembly GCA_028693355.1. Taxonomy (GTDB): domain Bacteria; phylum Pseudomonadota; class Gammaproteobacteria; order Burkholderiales; family UBA11063; genus Aquella. The sequence continues at coordinate 7,220 of JAQUVM010000046.1, read as the reverse complement.
ACATCAACTTGTACTTGTTGCCTTAACATATCATTTTGCTTCTCTATGTATTGAGCAACTTTTAGAATCCTTGATGGCTTATCTATAACCGTAATAGATGATGTACTTGGAGACACTGACATGCTACCAGATTTTGATAACATACCTTTTAATGTATCAGATAAATTTACCCAAATACTATGATTTAAATTAAATTGTACACTTTGAATTGTATTTTGATCATTTGAGCTTGATGAAGTATTTCCACCTCCACCACCTCCACCGCCAGAACCAGCACTTAAACTACTTGTTGACGAGCTACTAATACCGCTATTTGAATTAACCTGATTTTGAACCATCACATCACCTGGTAGTGCTTTGATAAAAAAGGTTTGTGTTTCTAATTCTGATATAACAAGCTTTCCATTTAGGTATGACCAAGAAGTATCAGTTTGCGCACAAAGATTATTTAATACATCTATTAAATTTCCACGCGTTTGCGTTAAGCGCACATACTGTGAAGCATTATCCAAGTCTAACAACACAGGATATCCCGTTAATCTTTGAAGCAAATCAGCAACTTGCCTCATATTATTATAAGAACCATCTATTTGCAGAGGCTCCATAAACTTTGGTGGTAACTTCTCAGTATCTTTACGCTTAATAGGAGTATTACTCACATAAATTCGATTCATGTCACGACTAAAATTATCTTTTGAAGTATAACCACCTGACTCCACTTGCTTAGATAGTTGATTTATCGATTCTGAAGCATTTGAAATAGACTCTTTAGCTTGCCAAGTAGTCGAACAAGACATAATTGATGACACGCCTGCGACAATAGCAGTCATTTGAGCAATATTATTAAATTTAGACATATTCAATTTAACCCTTAGAAATCTGTAATTACTACAACATTATTTTGATACCATTCTGCTTTTAAAGGAGAATCTGTATATTTAAATGATCTTAAAACATCATTTACAGCATTTTTAAAAGTAGCACTACTTATAACACCAGAAGACTGTATTTCAAAATCAGAAGAAGCTTGCCAAATCAACTGATATCCAGCAGATTTTGCCCATTTTGCGAATGTCATACTTACATATTTATCTTTAATTGAGTATGTCCAATCTTGAGTGTATTCAATCTCTTTTACTATTATAGGAGCCGCTTCCGGCATTTTTGGGGTAATTTTAGTTGGTTGAACTACTGGTTGCGAATTAACACTTGCTACACCTAAGTCTTCTTCACTAGAAACTGGACTATCATCCATAATATAACCGTTTACATCAACGCTATTTTCTGAAGCATATGCGTAAGTGCATAATGTAAGACACATAACCATCAATAATTTATTAATCATCATAACCCTCAAAATCACAATATAAAAGACTTTTATCGCATAATAAAACACTAGATTTAATCGTGTTTCATAAAATAAAGTTAAAAACAAATCTGCTTTTTATAGACCACAATAGCGTAATACCATTATTTTACACGTAATTTCTACATTCTATCATGCAATTTTCGAATAAATAGCAACACATAAAGAATATATTAATATATTTTGCAGATAAATAACTGGGTTATTAATATAACATCTATAATTAATTGATAATTAATCAGCATATCCAAGTGCATTTATACACAATAAGCTATTGTTATATTTAATAAATACAAGTTATCAAATGTTCTTTAATATATAGTAATAAAATTATAAAAAAGTGTGTAAAAAACCATTCCATATGGATTGGTGAAAATTATTGTGGTAAAAATATTTAACAAAGTTATCTAAATTATTAATATTAAATAAGCTATATACATCTTATTTAATTTCTTTTTCACTAATTTCATTAAATAACCACAGTGTTTGTTATAATAGTGCTTCAATATAGGAATTTGGGTGCTTTATTATGTTAAAGTGGTTTTCTATCATAGCTATTGTTTTTACAATGTTTGGATGTTCATACTTCGCACCTGACTACCATAAACCACAAATGGACATACCTGACAAATGGTCCGCAAATAATCTAAATATTACACCTATTTCTGAAAGCTTGCCTTATTTAGCATGGTGGCAAAAATTTAATGATCCTGAATTAAACTACTATATTGAAAGTAGTTTAAAAAACAACCTTACAATTCAGGGAGCTAAAATTAGCTTAGATGCTGCTCAAAGCCAGCTCTCAACTGTTAAATTAAATTGGATTCCTATGTTAAACTTATTTGGAGGAACTATTGGTGGCGCTTCACAAAATAGTTTTGCACCAATAGGTAATTTAGGTTTAATTGGTAATAGTGGAGCTTTTTTTGCCATTTTACCTGCATACACTTTAAATATATTTACTAATTATACTTTACAAAAACAAGCACAATATAATCTTGAAGCAGCCAAAAATGCCGAATTAAGAGTTCGCTTAGGGATTATTGGTCAAGTAACTACCTCATATTTTACCAATCTAGCTCAGATTCAGCTAATTGAACAATTAACCGCTCTCGATAAAAATACAAATCAATTAATTACAATTACACAAGCTTTAGACAAACAAGGTCTTAGTAATAGTATTAGCGTTGAGGAACTAAAAAGTAAACAGCAACTAGTTAAAGGTCAATTAATCATAGCTCAAAAAAATTTATTAGCTACTCAAAATGCACTGCGCTACTTGATGAATCAAACCCCAGGCACAATAATCTTTAAAAATAGCTTTACCAATATAAATGCTAATCAAATTATACCTGGTAATTTACCTATTACCGTAATTGATTCAAGACCAGATATAATGGAAGCTGAAGATCGTTTAAAGGCTGCAAATGAAGGTATTAGCGTTACCTCTAGCGGGTTATTACCCAGTGTAAATTTAAACTACTTCTTTGCACAAGGCGCAGGTACACAGTCTTTTAATAATCCAGTATCAGTTAGTACTTCAAATAGTAACCAGCAGAGTTATTATGCAGCCTATGCCAATTGGAATATAGCACCAAGTATATTTGGACAGATAAATGTAAGTAAAGCCACATTTAAAGCAGCATTAAATAATTATCAGCAGGTAGTTAACGCAGCTCTTCATGAGATTGATAATGCACTAGCAAACAATAATGCTTATAATCAAAAAATGAATAGCGATAATCAAGCATATAAAAATATAAATAATATCATTCAATCCAAAGAAGCATTACATAGGCGTGGTTTAACAACTAATATGCTAGTGTTAATGAGTAAAATTGAACAAAATCTTATGGCAATAGATATGACACAAACTAAATTACAACAGTTAGTATCATTAGTTGTTGTTTATCAAAGCTTAGGTGGTGGTTATTTAGTGGATAGCGAGTCAAAAACAGTTAAGGAAATACAATGAAAGTTAAGTATAAAAAATTAAATTTTGCTATTATTGTTTTTATTGTTGGTGCTCTAATTTCTGCTTTTTATTTTGCAACATATCTATTTACTGTAACAGATGAAGCATTTGTTGTTGTGAACATGACACCAATATCATCTGCGGTAGGCGGACATATTGATAAAATCTTTATTGAGAATGGTCAACAATTAAAAAAAGGCGACCCTATTTTACAAATTAGTCCAGAAAAATATCATCTAGAATATGATGGCATTAAAGCTCAATATGATCAAGCCAAAGTAGGTTTATTAGTAATAAAGAAGCGTATTGAAGTAACACAATCTAATTTAAAATCTGCTCAAGATCAATTAAATCGAATGAAATATGAACATAGACAAAAAAATGACCCAAGTGTTAGAGATGGCGTTTTACAACTAGATATAAAAATGTTGGAATATAATATTAAATCCCAAGAAAATTTAGTTATCTCCTTACAAAAGCAAATTGAACTAGAAAAAACCGAGCTTGAACAAGCAAATGTTGGTATTGAAACGCTAAGGGTGGCTACAGCAAAAGCTAATTTAGACGTAAAAGAGACTATCGTCCGTGCGCCCACTGATGGCTATATTCAAAATTTATTTATTGGTATTGGTACATCAGCTCTACCTCACCAAGGATTATTTAATTATATAGATACAGGTAATACATATATTCAGGCTAATTTTAATGAAACTGACTTAGTAGGTGTAAATGCAGGTGATAAAGTATTAATTTATCCACGAGCATATTTGGGTAAGAAAGTATTTCATGGAGTTGTGATGTCAAGTAATTGGTCTATTGATCGCCAACACATTTTACCAGGTAAAGAAACTCAGTTTATTTTGTCTGCTAATCACTGGATTAATCTACCACAACGACTACCTGTACAAATCAAGATAACAGATACTAATGCTAAATACCCATTACGTCCTGGCATGAGCGCATATGTTTACATTAAAACTAAATAAACTCTTTGAACGTTTTGATCCATATGGATACTCACGACTAATGGGGTTTAAAGCCGTTTATACAGCAATCATACTATATATTGCAAATATGTTAATTCAACCACCATTAGCACCATTAATCATGCTTTTATCTGCAGCAGGTGCCTTAATCATTGAAATGCCTACCATTAATAATTTAAAAAAGAAAGACTTAATTTATCTTGGCTATTTAATTTTAATTAGTATCACTGTTGGTGTTTTCTCCTCTTACATTCCTTTTAATATTGTATTTATAATAGCCGTTAGCACATGGGGATATTTATTATATATCGCATTACAAAAACAACCAAGCTTATTCCCCATCGTTAGCATTTTACTCATGCTTGGTATTATGTCCCTAGAAGCTATAAATACAGCTAATTTTTTTATTATTTTAACTGAAATTAAGTATATTTGGGCATTTGGTATAATTGTCTTTTTTGCACATAAATTCTTTCCTAATTATTACCATAGGATGTGGCGTAATGCAGTGTTACGTAATTTAGAAGAAACCTCTTATAGCCTAAATAACATTAATAACGCTAATAGCAAAAAGATTTATAAACATTATTTAGCGATGATAAATACATTACCAATTATAAGGGTTGGACATCTTTATAACATTGTAAAAACCACACGACTTATTAATCAGTATAATTTTTTTATCTATGGTGAAATTGATAAATCATCAGTAGATTTACCAACCATTAAGATTTTACAAGAGAGCATTAAACAAATTTATGATGCAATATATAATGGTGATTATCTTGAATATAAATCAATAGAACTTGATAATAAAACATTACAAACAAATAATAGATTAATTAATAAAATTAGTTTAAATTGGAATAAAATATGTATAGCCGTGAGCAGTTAATTAGACTTCGGATATTACATGTGATATTAATGATTGCAACTGGGATTTTTGCTTATCAATATTTACAATTAGATGATGGATTATGGATACCTATTTCAATCATTGCAATTATTGGTCCTTTTGCACCAGGTTTGGCCATTAGTAAAGCACGCATGCGTGTTATTGGTACTATATGTGGTTTAGCTGTAAGTCTTATAATATGGACGTTTATTCATTATTTTCCCGACTCTTTAATTTTTATCTCATTGTTATTAATATATGGCGTTGGATTAACCGCAATACTAACATATACATACTTTATATTTTTTGTAAGTATTATGCTAACCTTATCATTTGACTACATGAATTTATTCATTAATAATGAAATAAGTTACGTAGTTAATCGAATGATGTGTGTTTTAATTGGAGTTATTATTTGTCAATTTTATGAGTTTATGATATTTAAATATTTTTATACTAATGCTGTAAATCTTGTAGAAAGTGACCGACTAGATAGTTTAATTCGGGAAATTAATCAAAAGTTAAATAGCATTAATGTAGTTAATGATTGTAATATTTATTTAACAAAAATAAGCACTGAAATTGATGAATTAAAAGAGCTTCGTTTAAGTGCTATTAGTGGATATAGTAAACAAGATTTATTAATTAAGCGAATTGATTATTATTTAGAACAATTAGAAGAATTACATATAAAGCTAATGAAACATGGTGGAATACTAGCACAAATATCTAATTATTAATAACTATTGCTAATCTAGGCATGACACAAATTTATATATTTTAACCCACAGTATCTCACAAAAATAATAATACAGTTCAGGAAACACCTGAATTCAGTTTATTTAATTATGGTTTATATTTGTTAAAGAACGTTGTTATTAGTTATTTATCCGATGGAGCTGTCATTGCACGACATCTCCACAAGATACTCTACTATCCACCAGGCACTAATATTCCCATATCAAATCATGGATAACTTCTAAAAGTGAGGTACTAAGGGTTAAATTGCATTTCTCTTGGGAGATGGCTATTTCAGCCAATAGAATAACGTATTACCCTCTTGATTAAAGTTATGATATGCATCATTGTTGGAGAGTGGTGCACTCTTACCAATTTCATAACGAGCTATTTCCCTTCGAGCCACTATGTCTTTCCGCAATCTAGAAACATGAGCCCCTACAGCCCTCACTGTGCTACCTCTTACTCTATCCTGAGCTAACGAATATTCGAATGCATTAGAGATAACAGAAGGACTCTTATCATCTACAACCAGTCGTGGATCAAGCACTACGAATTGTCCTGAAGTATCCTTGACTATGGTGCCCGGTTTATAAGCATTTAATATATGGTATCTTCCTCCACCGAGCTCCCTCGTTACCATGTCGATTTCTAGCTCTTCAGCGGGTTTAAATTTTATATACGGAGTTTTCATAGTCAGGCGGCCTAGCTTAGGGTGATAAAATGTCTCTGCCCTATAACTGTTCCCTAAAGCCTCATTAACTCTGTTAGAATACCTTGCCTCGCGTTCTATAGTAAATCCGTTACGATATTGACTTGGATTTTTTAGTACTTTAAATACATAAGCTCCTTGTTTATAAATATTACTATTTGCACCTTCTTTTATATGTATCAACTTCATAGCGTTACTAGCACCATTGGCATAACCAATCCCTGTAACTATACCTGCTGCATTCAAACCCAGCGATGTATAGTTCAATATCTGTTTCGCATTCTCATCCGTTACATTATCCGCTGCTATCTGTGTTCCCAAACCTCCAGCAAATAACGTAGTCGACGCCACACCCAACGCAGTTGTAGCAGGCGTTGCTATACCCATTGTAGCTACCGTCGCTATTCCTGACACCGCTACACCTATTCCTCCAAGTGTATAATTTAACCAATTTGGCATAGCAAAGTGACCTGTCGGATCTGAATAGTTTACTGGGTCACCATTTACATAATTGTAACGGTTAGCTAACTCATAACTATCCTGATTTA
>JAQUVM010000132.1 GCA_028693355.1 Burkholderiales bacterium | reverse complement strand
ATTTTTTAGTTTAAAAGCATTCAAATTATGTCGACCCAGTCGATATAATTACACTAAAAAAGTAACCTTGCGGTTACTTTTTATCTTCTTCATTTTCTTTTTTATCCGATTCATTAGCTTTAGCTGATAAATCTTTTAATAACTCTTGTCTTAATTTCTCTTTTTCTTCTTCGCTAAGATCATTTAAAGCAACTTGTTTCTTCTCATTGTTCTTCTTAACATAGAAGAGAAGCCATAATACATTAACAATTAATAATACGAATAAAGGAACAACGAAACATCCTAAATATACACCAGTATTCTTTTGTAAATAATCAATGAAACCAGTAGCAGGTACGTTTGGATCGATCTTTGCTGGCATAGTAGCAAGCATTACAATTGATACAACAAATAAAAATATAATTATAGCGGCATCAAGTACAAACAAACAAATATAAAGTATTTTCTTCAATTTTACTTTGTCCAATTTTTCCATATTCAAAAACCTTTCAATAAATTAGTATTTAATATAATAACATATTTTTTTTAATAAAAGATACAAATATCTCGCTTACAAACAACGAAAAAGCCCTTGGCATATGTCAAGGGCTATAAAATCAGTAATTAATAAGAGTTAATCTAATAATTAGGCAGCAGCTTTTTCAGCATAGAAAGCAAGTGATAAACTATAAGCAGTTGATTGAACTTGAGAAGAGACACAGGATAAATCTTCGCCATCAAACCAAATATAAGCATGATATACTAGTTCTTCAACCCCTGCTGCAAGGGCATTTAAATCGCCAAGATACCCTAACTTTGTTGTATCTGTTCCAGGTTTGGCAGTAACAACTTCAGCACTGGTATATTTTCCTGCTCCAGTGGTAGTAGTAGTATCTTGTACATAAGTAGTATAAACTAAACCAGTAGTATCATTGACAACTGGGTTTGATTGAGTTCCTTCGCTAACACTATCAAAATCAGTAACTGTATCATAGCTTGGAGCCCATACCATATAATTAGCAAGAGGTTGTTTGGTTAAGGTATAAGTATAATTTGAATCTTTTGTTAAAACTGTGGAATTTCTCAAACCAACACGAACTGCTGAATCAATGGTTTTTGTGTCACCATTTATATTAAATGATGAAACTGTTGGATCAAAGAAAACATTGTATTTTTGATTAACAGCGGTTGATAATTCAAATTTTATATCAAATTCAGCATAATAATAAATATTCTTAGTTACTTCGTTAACCTTATATTGAGTAGCATAAGAACCTTCTTTATCGTCATCAATAGTTTCGCTTGCACCAATATCACTTAAATGAGTGTAACCAGTAATATTTCCTTCTGAGTTAACATTAGCGATTGAGCCTAAATGTCCTTCAGTTCCAGCTTTCAAATCTAAAGAACAATCTCTTAAAGCTTCAATCGAAAAAGCAACATTAGATGTACCATTGGTAGTAACAGTACCCCCGGTTCCATGAGAAACATTACCAGTTACTGTAGCTTTTAAAGCAGCAGAAGCATTAACAGCAACGACATTTCCAACACGAACAACAGCTTTATTAGTAGCAGTAAACCAAGCAAGAGTACCAGTAGTAGTAGCAGCAATAGAAACGCCTAAAAGAGCAACAGCTCCAATAATAATTTTTGATTTTTTCATATGTAAATTTCCTCCATAAAATCAATTTAAAAATAGTTAAAAAATAAATTTGATAGTACAGAGTCATTTCTTCACTTTTTCCTGGGACACAAAAGTTCGAAATGAAATTGCGTAAATATGATAAACTAGTTTAAAACAAAATTCAAGCATTATTTTTATAAGATGTTTTGAACTATATTTATATAAAATAATAATTTTAAATTATCTTCTTAATATTTATTGTTAATCGTCATCTTGTATATAGAAGGAGGTAAAAATTAATTATTGGCACTATTAAATCCGACTTGAGTAAATCTAATAGACATTCCTTGATAGACATTGCTGTTCCCATTAACTGAGTCTTGGATAAAATAATCAACATTAGGATCTGATGATACATGAGTTGTATCTTCATCATATTTAAAATAACAATTACTTAAATTTGAGAACTCAATCATGAAGCAAAAATAACTAGAGCCAAGAGGAACATCAATATTCTTTATATTTCTAGCATCATCAACAGTCGATGATGCTAGAAAATAATCAGTAAGTGTTGTAGATTCAGCATTAGCAAACGTATTAATTTGTGTAAATGCTGTTGTATCAAAAGTAGAAATAGGATTTAAAACATAAACATTAACTGCATAACTTAAATTTATTGTTTTATCATTACTTCCACCATCAACGTAAATTTTCTTATTACCATTGTATGGATTTATTGTTGCATCAGGAATTGTATAGTCGATGTAAAAATTACAATTATCCATCGCGTGAGTCGCATTTAAATTAAACATATACATATATCTTGTATCTGGTAAAGCTTCCACCATGTTTAGGGGATTTAAAGCAGGTACAGCTTTAGGATCATATAAAGTAAAATCGTCGAGAGCATCAATTGAAGGATAAGGATAATCAGTAATATTAAATCCACTAAATTTTGTTTCACCACCAACAGTTGTCACTTTATTATCATTAAAATAATAGAAATCTCCTGATAAATTAAAAATCGAAATATTTGAAATACTATTATTAACTAATCTTTTAGAAATGAACCATCCTAAAGTACCAACAAAAGAGATTGCTGTGGCTGTTACTAAAGATATTAAGGCAATTAAAAATTTCTTTTCTTTCATATTAAGCACCATAACTAGTTTTACTAATAGTGGCCGTCTTATAACCACCTGTATTATAAGGAATAACATTTTTCTCAGTTGGGTCAGTAGTTCCGTAGTGAACTGTATATCCGCAAGTTACTCCATTAGACTCAGTTCGCCCCATATCTAATTGATAAGATGTATATTGATCCATAAATGGTTTGCCAGCACCATCAGGAAGAGATGTATCTATTTGTGAAAAATAGACTTTTGTATTACTAGAATCATTCCAATTGCTCCAAACATCAGTTCCACTATCATATGTAGCATTCGTGTTATATAAATAATCTAAATGATATGCATCTTCACCAGCATAATTACCTAATCTATCAGTAAAAGTAATATCAAAGTTTTTAAAATAGAGTTTCCAATTACCTAGATTTTCACTACCATTTACACCTAATAAAAATAATGGAGTACGTTTTCCAACGACAGTTCCCCAGTTAAAATAACCGGCGTTAGCTCTAATTGATATAGTCTTATGTTGCAAAGTATAAGTACTTGAACTTGTTGGTAAAGAAGTAATAACATTGTCGCTCAATGATAAAGGATTGTTCCCATCTTCTGAAACAACGTTTCCATAATCATAAAAACCATCAGGAATAGTTGTTACGCCATCAGCTAAAGTAGATAATGGTTCCATAGCCCCACCTTTTAAAGAGTCAGGATTTACAGTAACGTCGTCGTAATAATCGTAGTCATTATCACTACTACCATCAATATGAAATCCTGAACTGCTAATTGTTTCTCTCTTTCTAGTCCCTAACATATGCATGGAGTTTGTGGTACTAGAACCACTCTGATCATAATAAAGATAATCAAAATCAAAGTTTATATAAAAGTCACCAGATTCCCCGAAT